>JAIBBI010000278.1 GCA_019694755.1 Gemmataceae bacterium | reverse complement strand
CGTTGAGGGCGTCGAAGTCGGCCGCACCCGTCGTCTCGTTGAAGTAAGACAGGAGGCCGCCGATCAGGATGTCGTCGCCGCCGCCGCCGGTCAGGGAATCGGCCCCGGAGCCGCCGACGAGGATGTCCTGGCCGGCACCGCCGTCCAGGGTGTCGTTCCCGCCGCCGCCGATTAGCACGTCATCCTTGTCGTTGCCCGTGAGTACGTTGGCCGAACCGTTGCCGATGAGCGTGTCGTTGCCCGAGCCGCCCGTGACGATCGCGATGCCGCCGACGCCGCCGGTGCGATCCGCTTGGCCGGTGGTCAGGTTGACGACGACGTCGGCCGTCTCGGCCGTGTAGTCGAGTTTGTCCGTCCCGCCGCCGCCGGTGATCGTGCCGCCGACGGCACCGTTTGATCCGAAGACAAACGTGTCGTCGCCGGTGCCACCCACCACGTTCGCGAGCGCGATAAAGTTTGTCGCTCCGACCGTGATGGTCTCATTCCCGGTGATGGACCACGTCGTGGCCTGATTCGGCCCGACCAGGACATTCCCGGACGACACGACCATGTCGATTGTTTCGACATTCGTAAAGTGGCCAACGACCGTCTGAAGCGAGTTCGTCGCGATGCGTCCGTTTTGAAGGTCCACACGGAATCCGCCCCAGTTGTCGCCGTCCAAATAGTCGAAGGTGAACTTGTCTGTGCCGTTGCCGCCGTCGATTTCGCCGGACACGCCGCTTGATTCATAGGCGTAGCGGACGAACTTGAACGTGTCGTCCTTGTTACCGCCCTTGAGATTCTCGATGCCCGAGAAGTTGATGCCGCTGACCGAAACGCTGCCATAACCGACCGACCAATTCGTGACCTTGTCAGGCCCCTGGAGCGTGTCCGCCGCGGCGCTACCGGTCACCGTCTCGATTCCGGTAAACGCGGCGACAATGGGTCCCGACGCCGCCGTCACTGTCGGGTTCTGCCCTTGCAGGTTCACCGTCACACCCGCCGTACGCGCCGAGAAGCTGAGCGAATCCGTGCCGCCGCCCGCCGCGACCGTGCCGCTGATGGTTCCTGTGGGTGAGAACGTGAAGCCGTCGTTCGCCCCACCGCCGGTCAGGTTTTCGACCTCCGCGAACGCGGCCGTGCCGTTGAGCGTTCCCGCGTTGGCCCCGGTCACCTGCCAGGTACACGGCCCGAGCAGGGAGGCGTCCAGCGTGTCCGTCCCGGTTCCGCCCGAGATCGTGGCCGAGGTCGCGGCCGACACCGTGAACCGGTCGTTGCCGCCAAGACCCTGGGCGATCCAGTTCTCCACGTCCGTGCCGATACACTGCTTCCCATTCACGGTCACAGACGCGGACAGGTCGAACACATCGGCCTGGTTGGTGCCGGCGACGGTGACGGTATCGACGCCGCCCCCGCCGAGGACGTAGACGGAGCCCGGAACCGAGAACGTGGCCTGGTACGCACCGCCGTCGGCAGTGACCGTAATGTTATTCTGCCCGCCACGCGTCAGCGTGATCTGGTCGTTGCCAGCCGTGCCGCCGACGTACAGGTCGTTGCCCCGGGTTTGAACGATGGCTACGCTCAGTGACGTTTGGGCGTACGGGCTCGTGCCGCCGTCCTTGTCCGTCGCCCGCACGCGCACCGTCGACTGACCGATGGAACTGAACGAATGGGTAACCGTCGTGCCACTAGGCCCGACGACGAACTGATCGTCGGTCCCGTCGTTGTTCCAATCGATCGCGAACGTGAAGTTTGCGGCCGCATCAACTGTTGAGAAGTCGGTCGCGGACAGGGTGAACGTGATCGATTCATTCCGGACCGCGTTCGGCGTGCCGGCCGTGACCGCGGCCGTCGGCGGCGCGTTGGTCACGGTCACGACGGCCTCCGCGGAGGTCGCGCTGTTGGAGCCATCGATGGCTCGAACGCGAATGCGGCGGGTCGCCGGGCCATCGTTGACGCCGAACTGCGTCCAGGCCACGGTCGGATTGGCACCGGTGGCGTCGCCGAAGACGCCGTCGCCGTTGAGGTCCCAGGAGTAGGTCAGCGGAAAGGCCGGGTTGGTGTAGGAGACGGCGTGGAGAACGACCGAGCCGCCCTCGGCCACGGCGTATGGCCCGCCGACACCGACGGTGGGGGTGAGGATCAGGTCGTTGTTCCTGCCGTCGATCCCCGCGATTCCGTGGTAGCTGATCGTGAAACCGGACGCCGCGCCGGGGCCGGCGGGAACGAACGCGCCTTCCGGCAGGTTGTCGAACGTCCCTTGAATCGGGTTCGGCCCCGAGTTGTCGATCACGACGAACTGTTGACCGAGGCGCGGAAGGAAGCCGTCGAGCATCTCGACTTCGAGGCTGCCCGCCAGGAACACCGAGTCGGTGACACGAATCTGGCCGAACTGGCCAATCGCCGCCCCACCGATCTGCTCGACGAGTCCGCCGGTCGCCGTCTGGGTATAGGTGCTAAGGAACACCTCCTGCGACACGGGGACCGGCTCGGTGATGGTCGCCTCGATCGGCCCCGAGGACGGGCCGGCCGGCACGTAGCCGCGCGATAGAACGAGGCGGCCGCGGTCGACCTGCACGGTGCCGCGATTGACGAGGCGCATGTTGATGGTCGTCGTGCCGTCACCGCCGGACTTGACGAACAGCCCTTGGTTGGTGAAGTCGGTCCACCCGCCGTCGGCGTTGCCGAACGTGCCGTCGACCTGGTCGTAGAACTCGCCGGTCGAGGTGTTGGTGAAGGAACCGGTGCCGTAGAAGCGGAAGGTACCACCGTTCCAAATCAACGTACCGGCATTGGACAGTGATGAGTCATGGACATCGACCGTGGCCACCACGACGGTGTAGCCGTTGTTGACGAGTGGTCGGTCGAGGGTGAGGGTGTTGGCGATGGTATTCGGCTCGGCTTGGGTGCCGCCGTCGAGGTAGACGGTGCCGGTGCCGCCGAAGGTAAGCCGGCCGTTGTCCTGGATGAACCGGTGGGCGACGTGGATGTCGGCGTGGCTAAAGATCGCCGTGTTCGGGCCGTTGCCGCCGACCACGTCGCGGAACGTCAGCGGGCTGACCAGCGTGGCGTCCCGGAAGTCGACCGTTCCGCCAAGGTTGTAGAAGTTGATCAGGTCGCTGCCGGCCACGTCCACCGGGCCGGTGAACCGGACCACCGAGCCGTAGGCG
>JAIBBI010000119.1 GCA_019694755.1 Gemmataceae bacterium | reverse complement strand
AGCGTCAGGTAAGGTGCCAAAAACGCCCATTCCGCATCCGACACATCGCTCGGATACGGCTTCCGTGCCGTGTTCATCCCCGTAACTTGCACTACCGGACGCAGATAAGTCAATAACAGGCTCTAGATCAGCTTGTTTCTCGTTCAGATCAGGAACTCTGGCTAAATACATGGCCGCGACCGACCGAGGATAGAGGCGATGTCGTTAAAATCTCGGAAGATCACCCTGCCCGCCGCAGGACGAACCACTCCTGGCTTCGCCTTCAACAGAATCCGAATTGGAATTCGATTCGAAGCTGCCTCAGCACCTACGCAAAAAACTGCATTTCGTTTGCCGAACGCACGCAACTCACGTTCTGGAGCGTCAGTTGCCTCCCCGCAACTAACCGAAACACTTGGCCACGATTCGCCGCCGTCAATGCCGGTGAAATGGAAACCCTCGTCATCGGATCGCTGAAAGACGGTGTTGGTACGTGGGGCTTCGTTAATGTGTCACCGCACGAGTTGGCGCGGTACTATGGCACTTTGGCCGACTTTCAAAAGTCCTGGCCGGACATCGTTTGCGATGATTCACGCCAATACCGGTCTGCTGGGCAGGATCAGGTGACATTGCAAGCGCCATCAATCGGCGTGCTTACAAGGCTGCTTGCCGAGAGGGGCGTCAGCACGGCCGCGGGGTTGCTGATGCTGCGAGTGATGCGAACGCGACCGACCGTGTTCGCCAAATTCCACTGCCCCGGACTTGCGGATGCTATCTTGTGACCCGCGGCGAATCCGCCTTCATTTCCGACGCCCGTGGTTGATGCGGGGCGGAGTTGCCTCCATGCGATGACCGATCCGTTCGGGTCAGCCCATCCGGATCAGGCGGGGCTTGAAAGCCTGACGATCCCCGGGCCAGACCACTGAGATGGCTTTGCGGTTTTGCTCGGGGGACACTTGCTCGTGGCCGCGTCCCGCCCCGTTGCTTTCTCCCTCCGCGTTCCGAAAATATCTCTGTCGTCGGCTTTCTTCTCCCGTAGGAAACTCTTCCCATGTCCAACTCGTTCGGCAGTCGCGGAACCCTCAGCGTCGGTGGCAAATCGTACACCATCTTCCGCCTCGCGGAGGTTGCCCGTAAGTTCCCGAACGTCGAACGGCTGCCGTTCTCCCTGAAGGTCCTGCTCGAGAACCTGCTCCGCACCGAGGACGGCGTCAATGTCCGCGCGGCCGAGATCGAATCGCTCGCCAACTGGGACCCGAAGGCCACTCCGGACCGCGAGATCGCTTTCACTCCCGCCCGCGTTCTCCTGCAGGATTTCACCGGCGTGCCGTGCGTCGTCGACCTCGCGGCCATGCGCGACGCCATGCAGGCCCTCGGCGGCAACCCTGCCAAGATCAACCCGCTCCAACCCGTCGAACTCGTCATCGATCACTCGGTGCAGGTCGATGAAGCCGGAAACGCCGGCGCGCTCGACGCCAACCGGCGTCTCGAGTACGAGCGCAACCGCGAGCGCTACATCTTCCTCCGCTGGGGCCAGACGGCCTTTCACAACTTCCGCGTCGTGCCCCCGGAGACGGGCATCGTCCACCAGGTGAACATCGAATACCTCGCCCGCTGCGTGTTCGTCAACGAGGCCGGCGAGGCCTATCCCGACACGCTCGTCGGCACCGACTCGCACACCACGATGGTCAACGGTCTCGGCGTCCTCGGCTGGGGCGTCGGCGGCATCGAGGCCGAGGCGGCGATGCTCGGCCAACCGGTCGCCATGCTCATCCCGCAGGTCGTCGGCTTCAAGTTGCACGGCAAACTGCCCGCCGGCGCGACCGCGACCGACCTTGTGCTCACCGTCACGCAGATGCTCCGGGCCAAGGGCGTGGTAGGCAAGTTCGTCGAGTTCTACGGCCCCGGCGTCAGCGCGCTCAGCCTGGCCGACCGTGCCACCATTGCCAACATGGCGCCGGAGTACGGTGCCACCTGCGGCTTCTTCCCGATCGATGCCGAGACGCTGAACTACCTCCGGCTCACCAGCCGCCCGGCCGAGACCATCGCCCTCACAGAAGCGTATTGCAAGGAACAGGGCCTGTTCCACACGGCCGACTCGCCCGAACCCGTCTTTACTGACACACTGTCTCTCGACCTCGCCACGGTGATCCCGAGTCTCGCGGGCCCCAGCCGGCCGCAGGACCGCGTCGCACTCACCGACGTGAAGTCGGCGTTCCTCGCCGCCCTGCCCAAGCTGCAGAGCGCGGCCAAACCGAAGGCCAAGCCCCTCGACATGAGCGGCACAGCCACCACCGAGATGCAGATTTCCACAACGCCGGTACAGGACGGCTCCGTGGTCATTGCCGCGATCACCAGTTGCACCAACACGTCGAATCCTTCGGTCCTCGTGGCGGCCGGCCTGCTCGCGAAAAAGGCCGCCGAGAAGGGCCTGACCTCGCAGCCGTGGGTGAAGACCAGCCTCGCGCCCGGCTCGCAGGTGGTGCCCGCGTACCTTGAAGCCGCGGGCCTGCTCAAGCCGTTGGAGGCGTTGCGGTTCCACGTCGTCGGGTTCGGTTGCACGACCTGTATCGGCAACTCGGGCCCCCTGCCCGAATCGATCGGCAAGCAGATCGGCGACAAGAGCCTCGTCGTCGCGGCCGTGCTCTCGGGCAACCGTAACTTCGAGGGCCGGGTACATCCCGACGTGCGGGCCAACTACCTGGCCTCGCCGCCGCTCGTGGTCGCTTACGCCCTCGCCGGGCGGGTCGACTTCGACTTCGAGAAGGAGCCGTTGGGCAGCGACAAGGCCGGCAAGCCGGTGTTCCTGCGCGACATCTGGCCGACCTCCGACGAAGTCCGAACGACCGTGGCTGCGTGCATTCAGCCTGAAATGTATCAGAAGATGTACGCCAACGTCTTCAAGGGCAGCAGCCACTGGAACGAACTGAGTGTCCCCGTCGGCGACCGCTTTGCCTGGCAGGGCGATTCGACCTATGTGAAGCACCCGCCGTACTTCGACGGCATGAGCATGACGCCGCCGCCCGTCGCGGGCATCAGCGGCGCGCGCGTGCTGGCGGTGCTCGGCGACAGCATCACGACCGACCATATCTCCCCGGCCGGGTCGATCAAGAAAGACGGCCCCGCCGGCAAGTACCTCGTCGAGCACGGCGTACACCCGAAGGACTTCAACTCATACGGGGCGCGGCGTGGCAACCACGAGGTCATGGTCCGCGGCACCTTCGCCAACGTCCGCCTGAAGAACCAACTCGCTCCCGGCACCGAGGGCGGCGTCACGCGGTATCTGCCCGGCGGCGAAGTAATGTCGATCTTCGATGCCTCGATGAAGTACCAGGCCGCCGGCGTGCCGCTGGTCGTGCTCGCGGGCAAGGAATACGGTTCGGGTTCATCCCGCGACTGGGCGGCCAAGGGCGTGAAGCTCCTCGGCGTCCGCGTCGTGATTGCAGAGAGTTACGAGCGGATTCACCGCTCGAACCTCGTCGGCATGGGCGTGCTGCCACTCCAGTTCAAGCCAGGCCAGAACGCGGCCAGCCTGGGCCTGACCGGCGAAGAGGTGTACGAAGTTGTCGGCCTGGCCGACGCCCTGAAGAGCGGCTTCGCCAACGGTCGGGAGCTGACCGTGAAGGCCGACGGCAAGACGTTTCAGGCCGTCGTCCGCATCGATACGCCGAAGGAAATCGAGTACTACACCCACGGCGGCATCCTGCCGTACGTCCTGCGACAACTGGTCGCCCGCGGTTAATTCTACAGCGGTGCAGGAATGTCGCGGGTGCGGAATCGCCACCAGGCGACCAGGTAACCGATCAGCCCGACCGTGAACAGCACGGCCGGGCCGGGCACTTCGCCCAGCGGGGACATGACCATCCAGTTGTTGGCCAGCGCGATCTTCTGCGGCTGGTAGTAGTAGAAGACCGTGTACGGCCGCAGCGGCGTCAGCACGTCCCACAGTTGCCCGATCGTGTTGATCAGGAACATCACGAGGAACAGCACGACGGCGGTGCCGAGCACCCGCCCGCGGAACCGCCCCCCGGCCGAGATTGCCAGCGTGACGCCGCTGACCGCCGTCATCAGCGCGGTGATCGGCACGATCAGCCGGGCGAATGCCGAGGGATCGACCACCAGCAATTGTGGATCGACTTTGACCTGGAACGGCAGCCCGGCCATCACCTTTTGAGCTTCTTCCAGATTCACTTCGAACGGCCCGATCAGCCGGCAACCGACCCACGTACCGAGCCAGAGCGCGGTCGCGATCATCGGGAGAGCAACCAAGTCCACCAGGACATGCGCGAGCACAACTCTGCCCCGAGGGATCGGCTGCGCGAGCAGGAGTTCGAGCGTGCCCCGGTCGAGTTCGCCGGTGAGGGCCAGCGCGGCCCGGCCGACTGCCCACAGGCACAGGATCAGGACCACGAGCGGGTGGACGTAGCCGATCGAGAGCATGTCCGCGGCCCGCTCGAACCGCATGTTCTCGCCGCCCGCCAATGTCTGAACGATCTTGCCGGGCCCGGAGAAGATCTGATCCTCGATCACCTTCGCGGCCACGCCGGCCCGCTCGGCCAGTGTCGTGAAAAACGGCGATAACTGCGTCACGGCCCGGTGCGTCACCTTCACCCAAAGGCACTCGAAGCCGAACAGCAACAGAGCGATGATCAGCATCGCCCAGCGCACGTCGCGGAGCAGTTTGCGGACGAGAGCCAGCGTCATGCGTCGGCCCCGTGGTACTTCAGGTAGACCGGGTGCAAGCCTGTCGGCTCCACCCGCACTTCCTCGACCGTCTGGGTGCCGAGCCAAGCGAAGAGCGGCCCCGGCGGCCCGGTGACCTCGAAAGCGACTTCGCGGCTCAGCGGAGTGACGGGCGTCACGCCCGGCAGATCGGGCCAGCCGGCCGGGGCGGATGCGAGCCGGGCCCAGATGACTTTCTCGCGCCGCAACTCGTCCATCGATTGCAGATGCACCAGTCGGCCCAATCGCAGGATGCCGACGCGGTCGCAGACCGCCTCCACTTCCGGCAGCACGTGCGACGAGAAGACCACCGCCTGCCCCCGCCCTTTCGCCGCCCGGATCAGGTCGAGCAGTTGGGCCCGCATGGTGGGGTCGAGGGCGTTGGTCGGTTCGTCGAGGATCACGAGCGGGACACGCGGCACCAGCACGGCGAGCAGCGCGACTTTGCGCTTCATGCCCGAGGAAAGCTGGACCAGCGGTCGGGCGAGATCGATATCGAATTGCCGGGCCAGCGCAGTTACGTCGCCATCGATGGACCCGCCCCGCAGTCTCGCAAGGAATTGGACGAGTTCCAGACCCGTCATGTTCTCGTAGAGCCGCAGTTCGCCGGGCAGATAGGTCAGTCGCCGCCGAACCTCTACAGAGTCGCGCCAGCAGTCGAACCCGGCGACGCGGGCTGATCCGATCGTCGGCCGGAGGAAACCCAGGACCATCCGCAGTGCGGTCGACTTGCCGGACCCGTTCGGGCCGAGCAGGCCGAACACTTCACCCGGCGAGACTTCGAGGTCCAGCGACTCGAGGGCGCGGAATCGCCCGTAGTCCTTGGTGAGCTTATCGCACTGGAGAACGGGAGGGGTCATGGTGAGCGGGGTGCGACGGGGACTTCCGGCTGTTACGGATGCGGGGCCGGTTCACAACTCGCCGCCGGCAATAAGATGATAGCAGTCGTCCGCCGAATTTCCCTTGGAGCCGGTCCCATGTCCGAAGTTGTGATTGTGTCGGCCGTTCGCAGTCCGATCGGCAAGTTTCTGGGCGGGTTGGGCGATCTGGCCGCCCCGCACATTGCGGCTCCGGTGCTGAAAGAGGCGTTGTTGCGGGCCAAGGTCGATCCGTCGGCCGTGGACGAAGTCATCATGGGCCATGTCGTGCAGGCGGGCGTGGGCCAGAACCCCGCCCGCCAGGCGGCCATCCACTCGGGCCTGCCCAGCAGCATCGCGGCATTCACCGTGAACAAGGTGTGCGGCTCGGGTCTCAAAGCGGTCATGCTGGCAGCGCAGGCGATCAAGGCGGGCGATGCCCAGATTGTGCTGGCGGGCGGCATGGAAAGCATGAGCCGGGCACCGCACATCATTCCGAACAGCCGAACGGGCATCAAGTACGGCGACGGCCAATTGGTCGACGCACTGGTCCGCGACGGCCTTTGGTGCGCCTTCGAAAACTGGCCGATGGGCGACGCGGCCGAGCACATCGCCCGCAAGCACGACGTCACGCGGGCCGACCAGGACAAGTTCAGCGAAGCGAGCCACAAGAAGGCCGCCGCCGCGTGGGAAGCGGGAGCATTCGCCGCCGAGGTTCTGCCCATCACCGTCGGCAGCGGGACCAAGGCCAAGACCGTTTCCAAGGACGAGGGCATCCGCCCGGAGACGACGCTGGAGAGCCTCGGCAAGCTCCGCCCGGCCTTCAAGGCGGACGGCACGGTGACCGCAGGCAACGCCTCGCAACTGAGCGACGGTGCGGCCGGGCTTGTTGTGGCCAGCCGGGCCACGGCCGACAAACTCGGCGCGAAGCCGCTCGCCCGGATCGTCAGCTACGCTACGGCCGGCGTCGACCCGAAGGACATTTTCATCGCCCCCGTCCCGGCCGTGAAGATGGCGCTCGAAAAGGCCAAGTTCGGCATCAACGACATCGACCTGTTCGAGTTGAACGAAGCGTTCGCGGCCCAGATGTGTGCGTGTGCCAAGGGCCTGAACATCCCCGACGAGAAAGTGAACGTGAACGGCGGCGCGGTCGCCCTCGGCCACCCCATCGGCGCGAGCGGAGCCCGCGTGTTGGTCTCACTCGTTCATGCGATGGAGAAACGCGGTGCGAAGCGCGGCGTCGCCTCGCTATGCCTCGGCGGCGGCAACGCCGTCGCGATGGTCGTCGAGCGAATGTGATTTCGGCTTGAACTGTCGTGCCGACCCGGTCAGATTGTGACCGGGTCGGTCGAGTGTTCCTACCCGCGGCGCGATCTCAAGTGCGAAGCCCTGTTCATTTCTCCAGACACTTCAACCCGTCGCGGACAACGGTGACGTGGTCCGGCCAGATCGGGGCGACGCGGGTCTGATCGACGCGCAGCCAGGCATGGCCCAGCGCGGTCGGACCCATGTCGATATCCGTCGGCTTCTCGGCAGTCTTCGACTTGGTGAAGTGCAATTCCATGGTCGTCACGTCCGACTTCAGCCGGGTCGGCTTGTTCATCCAGACGTAGGAACCGTCGCCATACCGGTACACACTCCAGTTTTCGGGCTTGGTCTTGTAATAGGCGGCCAGCAACTTCTGCCGGGGCGGTAGCTCTCCGGCTTCGACCTTCACGACCAACGTGTTCGAGGCCGGCAGGCCGCCGCGGGCCCGGGTCGCAATCTTGTACTCGCCGGGTTCGGTGATGAGATAAAGCTTGGCGAGGTCCATCTTGGCGAACACTTGCAGTTCCTGGCCGGGCTTGGGGCGCTTGCCCTGCCCCATCGTCTGGTACGACCCGCCGACATACGGCACGGCTTTGCCATCCGGCCCCGTGAGCGTGACCGGGTCGTTCACCGTCGCTTGCTGATCGTCGTAATGCACCGGCGTTTCGCTGGTGTTCTTCGCATCGAGTTTGACTTCAAGTGGCTGGCCGACTTTGGGTGCCGGCGTGACCAGAGCAAGCCGAGTGGCCAGGCCGTTGACGGGAGTGCCCCAGTCCGGATCGGCAACCGGAGATACTGCGGCGATGGAAAGCAGAAGCGAGAACATGACCCGACCTCCCCGGGCGACTGCGGAAAGTCTACCCGAAACGGGCCGGCCGGTGTGTCACATTGTGGTAACGAATTGGCCGCCACAGTTTCTCGTAGCGGCATTCGCCAGAATGCCGACGAAGGTGATACGCCAGCGCAAGGGGCAGCCGAATTCTGGCGAATTCGGCTACGGATTTGAAGCGGCATTCGCCAGAATGCCGACGGGGGCGATACGCGAGCGCAAGGGGCCGCTACGGATTTATGCGGCCGTATTCTGGAATCCTCTGCTACAAGCCGGACAGAACTTGCGTCATTCGTAGGTGTCATAGACCCGGGACGACGATTCCCCCGAGCAACCACGCCAGGGCCACAGCAAGTACCAGCGGCAACGTTATCATTCCGATCAAAACAAGAAAGATCCAATCCATAGCTCGCATTCGATCTGGACGCTCCGCGATTGAATCGTCGCGCCCGGGCAAATCGTCAAAGGGGCCGGGAAACACGGGAAGCGAAGAAAAGTCCATTCCGAATCGCGCCCACCCGCGGGATAAGCTACCTATTATTACCGAGCCGACTTCCCGGTCGCTTGCGACGTGAACTGTCGGCGTGGGCTGGCCTTGGATTTTTCGACCAGTGCTTGGAATTGAGGATTGTTCGCGAGGAGGTCGTCGATCAGACCGTCGTCGGCAGTGGGGTCCAGTGCCTGAATCGTCAACAACTGGTGGTTCGGCATCTCAACCACGACGATTTCACCTGAAACCGCGCATTCATGGAGCGTCTGGCTGAGTTGCGTCTCCAGGTGGCTCAGTGGGATGGTCCTGATGGCCATGAAACTCCTCCCCTTCCACAACGAGCGTGTTGCCGACCTTCCGACCGACGATCAGGATGACAACCTCATCACCCTCCACATTGTACAACGCCCGCAGGTCGCCCACCCGCAGTTCGAACTCGGCCAACGGGTTGGCGCGAAGTTGTTTGACCGATTTCGAGAGTGTTTTCGGCTGATTCTCCAGTCGGGCCAGGATCGCCGTCTCCACAATGCGTTGTTCGCGGGCGGACAAGTGACGGAGTTGCCGTTCGGCGTCGCTCGTGATTGAGATTCGATACGGCATAGCGTATTGGTCCGACGCGTCGCTCTCACGGCCGCAGGAACCGTTTCGGATCGATGATCGTGCTTTCGATGGCCGTGCGGAGCATTTCCTTTGACTCGGCGTCGGCCGTCGCGAACGTGGCCGTGAAATAGAGCATCTGTTTGCCGTGCTGCACCGCGACGACTTCGCTCGTACAGGGTCGCTCGCCGAGGCTGTCGGGATTGAGCAGGCCGGTGAACGTGACCCGAGCGGCCGGTCGGCCGTCGACGGACAGTCCGTCTTCGACCGGTTTGGAAACGGTGAAGTTGGATTCGCGCGGCTTCCTTGTCTTCAACACCTCCGCGGGCGATACCCCCTCGGCCGCGTCGGCCACGCTGACCCGCAACCACGCCACCCGCGGGCCGCGGACGAGCCGCTTGTATTTCACGATCGTCCGCTCCGGCTTCTTGGCGGTTGGCGCTTCGGTCGATCGCATCTGCAGGCCCCACCCGGCCGGCGGTGTGAATTGAAACCCGACCTGATGATCGGTGAAATACGGGCCGTCCTGCTCCAGGAGCGGGCGACCTTCGATCGCGTCGTAATTGGGAACTTCGGGAGCCAGCAGATAGGCAGCGACCGCGCCGCCGACCGCGAGCAGGGCCAGCGCGCAGAAAATCGGAACCGTCCGTGGCGATGTGGCGGGCGTCATTGCAGTTCGCTTTCGTCGACCGCTTCCGCGCCAGCCCGCGTCCCGATGGCGGCCCAGACCTTCTTGGAGACCTTCTTCCCCATCGTCCGGACCGACCCGTCGGCAAACAGGAAGTTGCCGATGCCCGCATGCGGCGAGAAGTAGTCGTACACCTCGGAATACTCACCGTTCAGCGGATGCCAGCCTGTCCGGGCCATGACCGCGGTCGACGGCTCTTCAATGGCATGGACGAACGTGGGAGCGTCAGGCTGCGTGCGGACGGTGCCTTCGGAAATCGCGCCGATCCACGACGACTGGCAGAACATCGCCCCGCGCTCGCCGATCGCCAGCGTCGTGGACGTGCCGTCCGGGATTTCGGAAAGCCGGAACTTGCTGTTGCGGAAGAACAGCCCGTCGCCCTTTTCCGGAAACTCGCCGATGCTGCCGCCGGTGCCGTAACAGGCGGCATAGCTGTTGGTGGCGAAATCGCCGATCGGCGTGTTAAGCTGCGACCGGACGAGGTAAACCCCGGTGTGCCGGTCAGACGGGCAGACGTAAGGCTTGACGATTTCCGTGCGGGGGCCGAGGTTGCTCGGGTGCTCGACCGCCTTGGACCAATTGATCTTCTGGGCCAACGGACCGTAATCGAGGTGGGGCAGCAGGAACGCGGCCCACCCGAAGCCCGGGAACGTCAGCATCGGTTCCCAGGCCGTCACCTGGTTGTACTTGTCTTCCTGCATCTCCCCGACGACGAGCCGGCTCTGAAACCGCTCGTCGAAGAGAAACGCCGGCGGCAGTTTGCCGTGCATGTCGTTATGGGCGTGCAGGGCGATGCCCATCTGATGCAGGTTGTTCCTGCACGTCGTGAGCCGGGCCGCCTCGCGGACCCGCTGCACGGCCGGGAGCATGAGCCCGATCAACACGGCAATAATTGCAATTACGACGAGCAACTCGATCAGAGTAAACGCCCGCCGGGCCGTCACTGGCATTCGCGGCATCTCACACCTCATCGGGAAGGGGCCGATGGATTCCGGTTCTTAGTATTCCGAGACGGTCTCGCCGCCGTTGCGGCTACCGAGCGCCCGCCAGGTCGCTTGCGCGATGTTCGACGTGATGAACCGCACCGATCCGTCCATGAAGAGCGCGTTCGCTCCGTTGGAGTGGTAACTTCGGCTGGTCACGGCCGAGTAGGTCGGCTTCGTGGCCGACGACCCCTCGACCTGCGTGAGCACGTCGATATCGACAGACACCCCGGAGGCATCATACGGGATTCGGGTATTCGGCGGGAACACGAACGCCACGCCGGACTGGTGGCTCGGCGAGTCGGTCCACTCCGTGTGCCCGACCTCGCCGCGGTACTGCCCGCTGGCGGCCATCGCCGTCACTTCCGAGGGCAGCGTCGGCGGGGCGGCATTCAGGGCCGCGGGGCTGCCGGTGTTCCGGACGTAGTGCTGATACGCCTTTACCTCGGCGAAGCCGACGGTGTTGCTCATGCCGTCCTGAAAGTCGGCCGGGCGAGTACTGCGGTTGACCATGATCGCCCCGTCGCCACCTTTGCCGGTCGCGGGATCGAAAATGAACCAGGTCCCGAGATTGACGGCGTAGTTCAGAGGGTAAGTGATCTTCGGGGGCGATCCGCCCTGATCGCGGGGGACGTCCCGCTGCTCGGCCGGGCACATGTACATGGAGATCCGCTGTTTGATGACATCCAATTGAGTGGCGGGCACCGCCTGAAGGTCAATTTGCGAATACAGATTGCCCTGCTCCAGGAACGGAAGTAGCCGGGCCTGAATGGAATAGACGTCGCTGGAGGTCACGCCGACGGGGTATTGGCCGCCGACGGGGTAGTTGTTGGCGATGGTCTCGTAGTTGTGCAGGGCGATGCCGATCTGGTGCAGGTTGTTCGAGCATTTCACCCGGTTGGCCGCATCACGTACCTTTTGCACGGCCGGCAGGAGCAGGCCGATCAGGATGGCGATGATCGCGATGACAACGAGCAGTTCGATGAGCGTAAAGCCCCGGCGCGCAAAAAAGCGGTTCATGAGAGATCCTTCGGGGTGTCGATTACGGGGCTCTGCCGGGTCCCGGGCCCTAGATATTGCCCAAGACCCCCTGTTTGAGAGCGTACACGATTCCAAACGGCAAAGGAACCACCGGACGCTGATTTCTCCGAGCTGTTACGTTCGCGATCCCCGCGCCGGCCGATCATCCCGCTTCACCCATTGGGACGAATCAGGCAGCACTTAAGTTTCCAACCCCGACCTCGCGGTAGCCGAGCCGCCCTGCCAATTCGACCACAACCCGACCGAACGGCCGAGTTTGGCAGTCCGCCCAAGTGCCCCTCGCGTGCCAATTGCGATCACAAACCTTTACCTAACAATCACTTGTGGAACATCTCACCGCAACCGGCACGACATTTGCTCTGGAATGGTACGGATATCCTTCCTTGAGACCTTGCGCCATGAAACTCCGGCCATTGAGTGATCGAGTGATTGTCCGTCGGATGGAATCGCAGGCGAAGTCGGCCGGCGGCATCTTCCTGCCCGACAACGCCAAGGACAAGCCCGCCCGCGGCACCGTCCTGGCCGTCGGCAACGGAAAGCTGCTGAAGGACGGCACCTGTAGGCCGCTTCAGGTGAAAGAAGGCGACGTCGTATTGTTCACGACTTGGGCCGGCGACGAGTACAAGCAGAACAAGACCGGCGACGAAATCCTGATCATGCGCGAAGAGGACATCCTCGCGGTCCTCTGATTTCCACCCATTGTCGAACTCTTCGGGCCGGGAACGCCCCGACCCCTGACCTCATAACACCAGAACTTACTTCGGAGACACGGGAATGTCCGCCAAGCAGATTGCATTCGACCAGGAAGCCCGGGAAGCGATGAAGCGGGGCGTGAGCAAGCTCGCCCGCGCGGTCAAGGTGACGCTGGGGCCCAAGGGCCGCAACGTGATCATCCAGAAGTCGTTCGGCTCGCCGACGGTGACGAAGGACGGCGTGACGGTCGCCAAGGAGATTGAGCTCGAAGACAAGTACGAAAACATGGGCGCCCGGATGGTCCGCGAGGTCGCCAGCAAGACCTCCGACACCGCCGGCGACGGCACCACGACCGCCACGGTCCTCGCCGAGGCCATTTACAACGAAGGCCTCAAGGCCGTCGTGGCCGGCTCGAACCCCATGATGATGAAGCGCGGAATGGAGAAGGCGGTCGAGAAGATCGTCGAAAAGCTCCACTCGATGAAGATCGACGTGAAGTCGAAGAAGGACATGCAGAACGTCGCCGCCATCGCGGCCAACAACGACATGGAAATCGGCGGCATCATCGCCGACGCCTTCGACAAGGTGGGCAAGGACGGCGTCATCACCGTCGAAGAGGGCAAGACCCTCGCCACCACCCACGAATTCGTGGAAGGCATGCAGTTCGACCGCGGCTACCTCAGCCCGTACTTCGTCACCGACCCGCAGAAGATGGAGTGCGACCTCGACGACCCGTACATCCTCATCTACGAGAAGAAGATTTCCTCCAATAAGGACCTCGTCCCGGTCCTGGAGAAGGTCCTGAACACCGGCAAGCCGATCCTGATCCTCTGCGAAGAGGTCGAAGGCGAAGCACTGGCGACCCTCGTGGTCAACAAGATCCGCGGCACCTTCAAGTGCGCCGCGGTGAAGGCCCCGGGCTACGGCGACCGCCGGAAGGCCATGCTGGAAGACATCGCCGTCCTCACCGGCGGCAAGGCGATCTTCGAAGACCTCGGCATCCAGCTCGAAAACGTCGGCCTGAAGGACCTCGGCCGGGCCAAGAAGGTGAAGATCGACAAGGACAACACCACGATCATCGAAGGCGCGGGCAAGAAGGTTGACATCCAGGGCCGGGTCGCCCTGATCCAGAACGAGCTCGCCAAGAGCACCAGCGACTACGACAAGGAAAAGCTCAGCGAGCGGATCGCCAAGCTCTCCGGCGGCGTGGCCAAGGTCAACGTCGGCGGCGCGACTGAGAGCGAAGTCAAGGAGAAGAAGGCCCGCGTCGAAGACGCCATGCACGCGACCCGGGCGGCCATCCAGGAAGGCATCCTGCCGGGCGGCGGCACCGCCCTCCTCCGCGCCAGCGAAGGGCTGAAGGCCAAAGACTTGAGCCACGACGAGGAAGTCGGCTTCAACATCATCGTTCGGGCCTGCAAGGCCCCGATCCGGCAGATCGTCGAGAACGCCGGCGGCGACGGCAACATCGTCGCGGCCAAGGTCCTCGAGAGCAAGGACGCCCACTTCGGCTTCAACGCCCGCGAAGACAAGTTCTGCGACATGGTCAAGGAAGGCATCATCGACCCGACCAAGGTCGTCCGCAGCGCGTTGCAGAACGCCGCGAGTGTCAGCACCCTGCTGCTGACCAGCGACGCCCTGATCGCGGAACTGCCGAAGGACGAGAAGCCGGCCGCGGGCGGCGGCCACGACGACATGTACTAATCGATTAACGGTTTACCCGGCCCCGGCACCGACCAGTGCCGGGGCTTTTTCATGCGCGGTCACAGACGCGGATCGGCCGGCGGCTTCTGTTCCTCGGCCGGCGGGACCTCCGGCGCGGCACCGGACTTGGCCGGTTGCAGCAACGGCAGCGTCTTCAGCAGGGATTTGTTGGGCTCGGTCGTCCAGACGGACTCGACCTGCTGCGTCGCCCGCTGACCAATCCGGCCCAGCGTCGCCACGTCGTTTCGCGAACAGCCGACCGCGAGGACGATCGCAAGAAAGAGAGACCGCTTCATCCCGGCTGCCATGCCATGCCGGGGCGGAAAGTGCAAGCCCGAACCTACATGTCGCCGTGGTAGAACGACCGCTGGACATCTTCGGGGGCCGGGGCGTAGGAATGGGGCTGCATGGCCGAGCTGGCCCGGCCCTGGCTCAGGCTCCGCAGGCGGTCGGCATAATCGAACATCTTCGCGAGCGGCACGAGGGCCGACACGACCCACCATTTGCCCCGCGGGTGCGTCTCGGTAATCTCCGCACGCCGCGAGTTCAGATCGCCGGTCACACCGCCGTAGAACTCGTCGGGCACGTTCACTTCGAGCTTCATGATCGGCTCGAGCACGACCATGTTGTCCTCAGACGCCCGGCGGACCGCGTCGCCCGCCGCCGCCTCGAAGGCGATTTCACTCGAGAGCGTCTCGTCGTGTTTGGCGTCGAGGATGGTCGCCTGGATGTCGAGCGTGGGGTAGCCCATGACGCCCGATTGCAGGGCGGACGCCAGGCCACGCTCAGCGGCCGCCGCCAGAAGCGGCGGAATGGTGTCCGGCTTCATCTTGTTGGTGACGGTAATCCCGCCGCCACGCTCGGCCGCGAACGCGACCTTGAGCCGGGCGAAGATTCCCTGCCCGGCCGCCGTCTTCCGGTCGATCTCCCCCTCGACAGTGACCGGGTTCCGCATCGTCTCGCGGTAGCTGACCCGCGGCTTGCCCACCCGCGGCTTCAGGCGGAAGTCGCGCTCCATGCGGTGCCGCTTCACCTCGAGGTGCAGCATGCCCATGCCGCTCATCAGCGTCTGGCCGGTCTCGGGGTCCATCTTCCAGCGGAACGTCGGGTCTTCCTTGCCGAGGATCGTAAGCACGTCGACGAGCTTCTGCTTGTCGCCCGAGCTTTCGGGCTCGATCGACTGGCTGACCACGGCGTCGGCGAAGCTGATGGTCTCGAGGAGGATCGGGTGCTGCGTCTCGCACAGCGTGTCGCCCGTCTGTGAGTCCTTCAGACCGATGACGGCCACGATGTCGCCGGCCGGGGCTTCGGTGACTTCCTCGAGGTCACGGGCCGGGTCGGCATGGACGTGGAAGAGCTTCGGGATCAGTTCCTTCGTGTCCTTCCGCGGATTGGTCACCCGGCTGTTGGGCTTCATCGTGCCCGAGTAGACCCGGATGAAAAACCGCTCGCCGTTCGGGTGGGCGACGACCTTGAAAACGAGCCCGCAGAACGGCTCCGAAGGGTCGCAGGCCCGCTTCTCTTCCTTGCCCTCTTTCTTCGGGTGCTTGCCGACGAGGGCCGGGCGGTCGAGGGGGCTGGGCAGGTAGTCGCACACGGCGTCGAGCAGCGGCTGGATGCCGATGTGTTCCCGACCCGACCCGCAGAGCACCGGCTGGATCGTCCGGGCGATGGTCAGCTTCCGGATCAGCCCGCGGACTTTATCGAGCGGCACTTCCTGCCCTTCGAGCAGGAGCGAAGTGATGGCGTCCTCGTCGTCGTGCGAGGTCAGCGCGTCGAAGAGCGCCTCCCGGGCGGCGCGGGTTTCGTCGGCCAGTTCGGCCGGTACGGGCTCCCGCCGCATCTTTCGGCCCAGATCCTCGAAGTAAATCGCTTCCTGGGCGAGCAGGTCGATAATCCCGCAGAACGGCGTCGGACCGTCCTTGATGGACCCGGCCCCGATGGGCAGGAACAGCGGGACGGGATTACCCTCGAGCCGCTCGGCGATCTCGGCGACGGCGTTCGCGAAGTTCGCGCCGACGACGTCCATCTTGTTGATGAACGCCAGGCGCGGCACGGAGTATTTGTCGGCCTGTCGCCAGACCGTCTCCGACTGGGCCTCGACGCCCTTCTGTGCGTCGAAGACGACGACCGCGCCGTCGAGCACGCGGAGGCTGCGCTCGACCTCGGCGGTGAAGTCGACGTGGCCGGGCGTGTCGATCAGGTTGACCGTGCAATCACGCCAGGTGAACGGCACGCACGCGCTGTAGATCGTGATACCGCGCTGCTGCTCTTCCGGATCGTAGTAA
>JAIBBI010000118.1 GCA_019694755.1 Gemmataceae bacterium | reverse complement strand
GAAGAACTTGTAGCGGATCAGCTTTTCCTTGTTCTCGTAGACGTCTTCGACGCCGTGCGAGATGATCATGTCGTAAAGACGCTGGAACGCGCTGCGCGTCACGCCGGGGTCTTCGGCCACGATGTTGACGTAGTCTTCGAAGCTGCCTTCCCAGTGCTGCTTGCGATAATCGGCCAGATTGAGTTGGCCGCGAAGATCGTCGAGGATTTCTTTCCCGGTAGCCATGGTCGTTTCCCTCCCCCAGGGGCATCCGGCGAGCAGGCACCGGATTGTCGGACTTCTGGATGACGACGGGCGGTCGCAGAA
Source organism: Gemmataceae bacterium (assembly GCA_019694755.1). Lineage (GTDB taxonomy): Bacteria > Planctomycetota > Planctomycetia > Gemmatales > Gemmataceae > JAIBBI01. Next base: position 15,926 of record JAIBBI010000118.1, on the reverse strand, counting down.
AGTGTGGCCGCACGCAGGTGCGCGGTTCGGGGCGTCGGGCCGGGAGAATTGTCGGGGCCTCGGCGCTACGATCCGCGCTAGGATACGGTATTATGTCGGGGGCGTGTCAAGCCCTGTTTGCCCCGCTTCGCGCTTCGGCCTTGACCACCGTGGCCCGGGGGTGTTACTCAGAATACCCCGGCGGGCAGGATCGCCTCCCGGAATAGGAGTGTCCGGCAATGCGAAGTCTGTTTGCGTTCGTGGGCGGTGCGCTGATCGCGTTCCTCGGTCTGGGCTGGTATTTCCAGTGGTACACCATCACCAAGGAGCCGGGCGCGACCCCGGGCCATACCCGCATCGGCATCGATATCAACACGAAGAAAGTGACCGACGACGTCCAGAAAGGCGTCGAGACCGGCTCGAAAGCCGTTTCCGGCGCGATCAGCAGCGGATCGAAGACTCCGTGATCCGTGCCAGGGTCGCCCCCGCGACCGACGCACATTCCGCCTCGTCGATCCCCGCGGAGATTTCGACGACAGCCACCTGCGGCGCACGCCAGTTGCAGAAACTCGTGCGAAACACCCGCAGGAATTCCGGGTCGAGCGAGCGACCGGCCGACCACGACCGGCCGGGGATCAGCAGCGCGACGGGGCCCCGTGACGCGCTGGTTTTTTGGGCAATATCCCGCGCGAGTCGATCCAACGCGGCCAGCGATCCGGTCGCGTCCAACCCGCCCGGCAAGACGACCTGCGGGACCCCGAGCATCGCCGCGGTGGTAAACCGGTCAACATCGCACACACCGACCCAGGCGTCGATCAACCCGGAATAGTCCTGAACTCGCAGCCGGTCTTCGACGTCGCCGGCCGGGACAACGTCCACTGTCCACTGGGACCGGACGTGGTCGGCGAATCCACCCAGCTCCGGACCAGTGCTCAGCAGCCAGCGAGGCTTCCCGGGCGTGTCGATCTGCGGCATGGAACCAGTACGATGCACGTGCTCCTCAAGCGTCTTCTGATTCGCGGGCCGATCGTGTTTGCGATCGTGTTCGGTCTGGGTTGGGCGCTCCGCGGCGCGCTGATCACTTTCATGTCGACCGGCCCGGTGGAACTGGTCACCGACGGCTCGCTGGCCGGGCCGATCGGGTACGGTCTGTTCGGCGTCCTCGTCCTTTTCCTGCTCGAGTGGGTCAGCTACGCCCGCGAGCGGTGGAGCCGTCGGCCACCTAAGGTCTGACCGGCAAGTCGTCCGGTGGCGAGCCCGCCGGTCCGGTCCGCTCCATAGTCTCCTTCAGCTTCACGCCAATGTTCGTCGTCGCGCCACCGGTCGCCAGATAAAATCGATTCCCGGCCGGTCCGGCATCGACGTTCATGGCCGGGTTACCGTCGCCGGTGAAGCGTGCCTTCGCGAGCGGCTCCCATGATCCGCTGAGCGGCTTGACCCAACCATTTCCGAACGTCGCCCGGCGGATCTCCCCGGTCGAGACGCGGTTCCGCTTGAAGTCCTCGACGAACGAATAGTAGCCGCCCAGCTTCTTTCCCTCGGCCAGCGTCGAGAATGTGACGAGGTGCTTCCACTGCTTCGTCTCGGGGAGGTGGAAGTAGCCGGCATAAGCGGTACGGTCGCCGTCGGCAGTTGCAGTCACGAGGAACCGGTAGATAGTCTCGTCCTTCCAGTCGTAATCCAAGAACGACTGACCACCTGTGCCCTCGCCGCCGAACCGCTTGACCTGCACGCCTTCGCCCTGAAACAGGCACTTGGTCCGCCGGTCTTCCTCGACGATGTTCGGGTTGTTTTGCTTGCCGGGCTCCCAGACCGAGAAGATGACGACCTTCTTGCCGTCGCCCTTTTCCTGTATTCCGAAGTAGCCTTTATTGAAGCCGCACACGCAGAAATAAGTCCCGCGGGCCGACTTCTGGACCGAGACTTCGTTGTAGAACGCGACTCCCTGCGGCGCGGGGTAATTGAGATGCACCGACCGGCACGCTACTCCCGCGAGCTTCTCGTCGGCTCGCGCATGGGCCGCCAGCGTGAGGATACAAACCGCGGATACCAGCCACTGCGCCATGCCGGGGGTCCCTATTCCTCGTCCTCGCGGAGCCGGGCCAGCACCGAGTAATCCTCCAGCGTCGTGGTATCGCCCGACGTGGTTCGCCCGGCCGCGATGTCGCGGAGCAGGCGGCGCATGATCTTGCCCGATCGGGTCTTGGGCAGCCCTTCGGTAAACCGGACCTCGTCCGGCCGGGCAAGCGCGCCGATTTCCTTGGCCACATGCGCCTTCAGCTCGTTCTTCAGGCCTTCGCTCGGCTCGATACCGTGCTTCAGCGTCACGAAGCAGGCGATGGCCTCGCCCTTGAGGTCGTCCGGCCGGCCGACGACCGCAGCCTCCGCGACCTTCGGGTGGTGGACCAGCGCGGATTCGACTTCCATCGTACTCAGCCGGTGGCCGCTGACATTGAGCACGTCATCGACCCGACCCATGACCCAGAAGTACCCCTCGGCATCGCGCCGCGCCCCGTCGGCCGTGAAGTAGATACCGGGGTAGTTGTTCCAGTATTGCGACTGATATCGTTCGTTATCACCGTAGATCGTTCGGAGCATGCTCGGCCAGGGACGACGGATGACGAGAAACCCTCCCGCGTCGGCCGGCACTTCGTGGCCCGACTTGTCCACAATAGCAGCGTCGATGCCCGGCAACGGATGCGTCGCGCTGCCCGGCTTGGTCGGTGTCGCGCCCGGGAGCGGAGCAATCATCATCGCGCCAGTCTCGGTCTGCCACCAGGTATCGACGATCGGGCATCGGCCGCCACCGATTACTCTGTGATACCACATCCACGCCTCGGGGTTGATCGGCTCGCCAACCGACCCCAGCAGACGGAGCGACGACAGGTTGTGCCGCTCGGGCCACTGATCGCCCCATTTGATGAACGCGCGGATGGCAGTCGGGGCAGTGTAGAAGATCGTCACGCCGTACTTGGCAATGATCTCCCAGAACCGGTCCTCCCGCGGCTGATTCGGCGCGCCCTCGTACATCAGGACGGTCGCGCCGTTGGCGAGAGGGCCGTAAACGATGTAGCTGTGCCCGGTGACCCAGCCTACGTCGGCCGTACACCAGTACACATCATCATCGCGGATGTCGAAAACCCACTGGTGCGTGAGGCTGGTGCCGAGCAGATAACCGGCCGTGGTGTGCAGAATCCCCTTCGGTTTTCCCGTGCTGCCCGAGGTGTAGAGGATGAACAGCGGGTGTTCGCTGTCGAGTTCCTCGGCGGGACACTCGGCCGGGGCCTCGGCCATGACTTCGTGCCACCACACGTCCCGGCCGGGCTTCATCACGACATTCGCGTTGCACCTGTTTAGCACGACGCACATTTGCACGGTCGGCGATTTGGTGAGCGCCTCGTCGACATTGGCCTTGAGCGGGATCACCTTGCCGCGGCGGTAGCCGCCGTCGGCCGTGATAACGAGCTTGGCCCCGGCATCGTTGTTCCGGTCGGCGACGGCGTCGGCCGAGAAGCCGCCGAAGATCACCGAGTGGACCGCGCCGATCCGGGCACACGCCAGCATGGCGATGGCCGCCTCGGGAACCATCGGCATGTAAATTGTGACGCGGTCCCCCTTGTCGATGCCCAGCTTTTTGAGCGCATTGGCAAACTTGCACACCTCGCGGTGCAGTTGCTGATAGGTCAGAGTGCGGGTGTCGCCGGGCTCGCCTTCGAAAATGATCGCCGCCTTGTTCTTTCGCGAACTGGCGACGTGCCGGTCGAGGCAGTTGAAGCTGGCGTTGATCTTGCCGCCGACAAACCACTTCGCGTCCGGCGGGTTCCATTCCAGCGTCTTCGTCCACGGCGTGAACCAGTGCAGCGACTTCGCCTGCTCCGCCCAGAATCCCTCGTGATCGCGCTTGGCCCATTCGCGCAACCGCTGGGCCTCGGCCGTATCGACCCGCGCCCCGGCGCAGAACTCGGCGCTCGGCGGGAACACCCGGCTCTCTTTCAAGACGCTCGTGATGTGCTTCGAATCGGAACTCATCGACCAACTCCGATCATGGTTGTTCTTTTCCCGGCTTTTCCGCGGGCTCTCCGCAGACCAATTCGCGGATCACCCGGGCGGGCACGGCCAACTTCGTTACCATCTGCACCTGCGGGCGAAGCTTCTCGGCATCCTTCGGCATCTCCGGCTTCGGCATCGGCGGGTCGTCCTGGCGACGCCGGCGGGTCTTGGGTATCTCCTCATCGGCGTCCGATTCCACGGTCACGGTCATCGCCGCCATGCCGATGACGGCACCGTACTTGTTCAGAATCGGCGCACCGCTCGAACCCACGGCATAGTCCGCGCTCATCGACAGCCAGTGAGCCGGCTTTTTGCCATCCTGCTGCTCGCGGGTGTACCGGGTGACGTGCCCCTGGGTGAATGTGAAAAGCTGGCCGCCCGGATGGCTGAGCGTACCGACCCACGACCCGACCGGCTCATCGCCGCCGAGCGGTAACGGGACGAAGTTCTCGCCCTTCACGCGGATGATCGCGACATCCGCGTCCGGGTCGCCACCGAGCACGTCGATGATGGGGAACACCTCGCCGGCCGCGTTGGCGACGCCGAACCGCTCCTTGCCGGACTTCTCGAGGACGTGCCAGTTGGTGACGAGGACGCCGTCGGCCGTCAGGGCCCAAGCCGTCGCTTGCCTGCCGTCTTCCCACTTCCGGCGTTCCTTCTCCGATCGCAGCACCGAGCCGACCACAAACACGCTCGGCTTGGCTTTCTTGTACACCTCTTCGGGCGTCATTGCCTTATCCGAGGGCGCGGTCAATGCGACGAGGCAGCCCTTCGGCTTCAGCCTCGCCCGCAAGTCGCTCGGCCGAAGGCACTCGTTCTTCTTCGCCAGCTTCGAGAGCCGGGCGGTCATGTTCTTGTTGAACTGTTCATCGTCGACATACCACGGGTCGGCCGGCGGCGCGGCCGCGAGGGCCAGCCCGCCCAACATCAGGGTAAAAAGAACGTACCGCATGGCGCGCATGGCAACCCGTCCAAAGACGCGGGGCGATGCGAGAATTGTAGGAGAATCACTCGCCGAGCCCTAGTGCTTCGAGGGCGGCCGGGCGGAACGCCGTCATGGGCAGCGGCCCAGCGCCGGGTCGGTCGCCGTCGCCGATCCAGATCGGCAGGTCGGCATCATCGCTGGCGGCCAGTCCGTGGCTCCCGCGGACGATGGTGGCATCGAGCGGAATCACGTCCATCTTCATGCGAAACCCGAAGGCCTTTTTCGCGAGCTTGCCGGCTACCCGCAGTTTTGGAAACCACTTCGCAGGATCAAAGAACAACTCGCAGGGGTCGAATCCGGGCTTGTGATGGATCGCCACGCACCGCGCGTAGTCCGGGGCGTCGCGATCATTGAGCCAGAACGGGTACGCGAACCAGGAATCCCGCCGGCTCAGAGCAATGACCTCACCCGATCGCGAATGATCCAGCGCGAGTCCCGCCCGCTCGTCACCGGCGAATACGCTATCGACTCCGCGCAGGCCACGCAACAGATCGACAACTCGAGGTCGGTCTTCGGACTGGCGGACGTAGACATGAGCCAACTGATGGTCGCACACGGCAAACGCCCGGCTGGCAAAAAGATCAATCTGTTCGCCGAAGGGGCCCCGGCGCACTTCCAGAAGACCGGCCTGCCGGAGAGCCCGGTTGATGTAAACAGGCGCCGTGACATCGACGTGGCCGTACTCGCTGATGACCCAGACTCGGGCGCCCACCGCCCGTGCGGCGTCCAGCAGCGGTTCACACGCCCGGTCGAGTTCGCCCACACATCGGGCCATTTCGCAGCCGGCGGGGCCGCGGCGCTGGGGCTCATAGTCGAGGTGCGGCAGGTAAGCGAGCGTGAGATCGGGGCGGTCTTCGAGCAACGTCAGCGCGGCGGCCGCGGCTATCCATTGCGTCGACTGCTCGCCGCTCATCGGGCCCCAAAAGCTGGCGAACGGGAACGGCCCCAGCGACTGTTTGAGCCGGTCGCCCAGTTCCGGGGGGGAAGTTGCGATGTCGAAGTGCTTGGAGCCGTCGATCCCGTAATGCGGCTTCGGAGTCACCGAAAGGTCGACGGCCGCTCCCTGATTGAACCACCAGAACAACTTGGCGGACTTGAATGCAACGCCCCGTTCAGCAGCCCGCCGACGGGCCGTGGCGTAGAGCGGCTCCGCATCCAGAATCGCGTTCGACTGTTGCCAGAAGCGGACTTCGTTGGTGTCGCGGAACAGCCAGCCGTTGGCGACGATACCGTGCCGGTTCGGGAGCTCGCCCGTCAGCAAGGTTGCCTGCGCGGTACAGGTCACGGCCGGCGAAACGTCCCGAAGCGGAACGCACCAGCCACGTTGGGCCAGCGCGTTGAGTGCGGGTGCGTGGGTCAGCCATCGGCTCGTGAGCCCGACAGCATTAATGACTAGCAGGGGGCCGGGCACGGTGTTACGCCCGGAAACGAGTTATGGGATTTGAAGAACCAAGCCATCCGACGATAACTTGATTTCGCGGGCCACACCTTTCATGTCGTTGCCACGCAGGTGCCAGCCGCCGTTGGGCAGCTTCCAAGCGGTGTGAAACCGGACACCGGGTTGCTTGGCCATGGCCGAGCGGCGAATGGACGTGGGCACCTGGGTGATCGGGAGCATCGGCCGTGGGCTCGGCTTGTCGACGTCGCCGCACCCGGCCAACCCGGCCAGCAGGACAAATGCCCACATTCGTCGCATTCGGTCGCTCCTGATCGACGTGGGACCTACCGGCCTGCGCGATGACGATGGTCCTTCTCCTCACAGTATTACCGCCGATCAAGGAGCATAAGTTCGCCCGACGGGACTCGGACAGGGAAACCCCCGTCGACTTTCCGGGTCGTACGGAGCGTGTTGATCGTGGCGGCTCGATAACAGGTAATCACGCCCCCACCAGATTGCGAAGCTCCCGTACTGCCGCCTCTGCTCCGCCTTTATGCCCGAACACCGCATTACCGGCCACCAGCACCGTCGCACCGCTATCCACGCACACTTTGACCGTCCCCGCGTCGACTCCGCCGTCCACCTCCAGTTCGCAGCCGGGGTTGCGCTCCGCGATCAGCGCCCGCAAATCGCGAATCTTTTCAGCGCTACCCGGAAGGAACGACTGACCGCCGAACCCCGGATGCACCGTCATGCAGATGACAATGTCACAATGCGGCAGCCACTCGGCTACGGCCGTGACCGGTGTCTCAGGGTTCACAGCCAGCCCGGCCTTCTTCCCGGCACCGCGGATCGACGCCAGCCACGGCCGGGGATCGGGCAGAACTTCGACGTGGGCAATCACCGTGTCCGCCCCCTCCTTTACGAAGGCGGGGGCGTACTTTGCAGGGTCCGTGATCATCAGGTGGACTTCGAGCGGTAAGCGCGTGACCGGCCGCAGGGCCTTGACCACCAGGGAGCCCATGCTCAGGTTGGGAACGAAATGGCCGTCCATAACATCGACGTGCATGCGGTCCGCACCGCCCCGCTCGGCCGCCCGGACTTCGTCTCCCAGGCGGGCGAAGTCGGCGGAGAGGATCGAGGGAGCGATTCGGGGCATGGGAAATCTCCGCAATTTGGGGTTGCTCGTCCGGCTGAGGTCGATTATACGCCGCGGCACTAGGTGCGGGATGCCGCGCGCGGGGCGCGCGGCGAAAGGGACTGACATGGCGGACAACGCCGCGGATCTGGTCGCCGAGACGCAACGGCTGACCAAGATCTACCAAAACCGACAGATCGCACTCAACGACGTGAGCCTGCGCGTCGAGCCGGGGACCGTGCTCGGCCTGCTCGGGCCCAACGGCGCGGGTAAGACGACGCTGCTGCGCCTGATCCTCGGCTTGCACCGCCCGACGGCCGGCGTCGTCAAAGTGTTCGGCCAGACGATGTCGCCCAACGCCGCCTCACTCCGTCGAAGGATCGGCTATATTCCGACCAACCCGCGGTTTCCCCGCGGCATGACCCCCATTACCTATCTCGACTTCGTGGCCCGACTCTTCGGCCTGCCGCGCAACATGCGGAAGCCCCGACTCGCCGGGCTGATCCGCGCGGTCGATCTGCTCCCGCAGTCCGGACAGTCGATCGCGGGCTTCTCCAACGGCATGACCGCCCGCCTCGCGGTTGCCGCCAGTCTGATTAACGAGCCGGATCTGCTGATCTGGGACGAACCGACCCACGGCCTCGACATCGAAGCCCGCCGATCGATGCTCGACCTGATCAAGCGCCTGGCAGCCGACAAGACGCTGATCCTCAGCAGCCACAATCTGCTCGATATCGACGAGGTCTGCAATCACGCAGCCGTCCTGAGCCGCGGGCACCTGATCTTTTCCGGCTCGCTCACCGAGCTTAAGGGCCGGATCCGCAAAAGCGCGTTCGAGCTCGATCTCGAAGGCGATCAGAAGTCCATCACCAAGGTGGTGACCGCACTGAAGACCGCAAGCGATTTCAAATCGGTCACCCTCCGACAACGCCGGCTGGAACTGCGACTGACAGACGAGGCATTCGCCCCGGCCGCCCTGGCCAATGTCTGCATGTCGCTGGCCGACAACAAGGTCAACATCGTCGCCGTCCGCACGATCGGACAGCAAACGGAACAGGCGTTTCTCGACCTCGTCGAGAAAGACGAATCCCGCGGCTTCACCCGCCTCTACACGGCCGAGGCCGCCTAGAAGCCGGGACGTGCTTCTGCCATTCGGATCGACTCATGGACGCGACGCCAAACAACGCCCCGGTCAAGTACATCCGCTGGCTGCCGTATTGGGCGGTCCTGCAAACCGACCTCCGGCAAACGACTCAGAACTGGGTTTGGCGCGTGTGGGTGATCGCCTCGGTCGCCGCCGCCACGCTCTACCTGACGCACCGTTTTGCCGTTTACCGCGAAGCCCGGTTCGTTCTCACCGTCGACAAAGTCGTCGCCAATCTGTTGAGCTGGACCGCGCTCGGGACAGTCACGCTTGTCGTCGCATTCTGCTCGGGTGCGATCGCCACGGAGCGTGGCACGTTGGCCGATTCGATCCTGTGCCGGGGCATCAGCCGGTATCAGTACTTCCTGGCCAAGCTGCACTCGCGGCTGATCACCGTGATCGGGACATTTCTGGTTCTCACAGGCGGAGTCATTACCGTCGCCGCCTTCGCCTTTCCGGGAATGGTCACGCCGACCGGTTGTGCGGCCGCGCTCGCGGGTCTCGGCTGTCTTCTAGCCGCCGTGGTCTGTTTCGGCGTCACGACCAGCGCTCTCTGCGGAAGCACGGTTCTCTCCGTGTCACTGCTCTGGATCGGACTCTACACGCTCGGATTTGCGCTGACGTTTCTACCAGACTCTTACTTGACGCCTGACCGGATGATTGACGCGATACCCAAGATGCTTCAGGGCTTGTTCAATCGGGAAGAGTTGTACCGGACCATCGGCTATGCCGTCCTGGCCGGTGCCGCCTCCACCGTGATCGGGCTGATCGGATTTGCCCGAACCGATGTCTGACCGAATGCAATAAAGAAAAGGCGTGCGGCCCGTCGGAAACACCGACTCGCCGCACGCCTTGCTTTATTCACCCACTTCGCTTAGCCGACGAAGCAGCCGCCGAGGAACGCGGGATCGAACGGCGAGTAGGACCGGACCTGGAACAGGCTCACGCCGCTGAAAACGCGGGCTGCATTGGCGGCACCGGCCCCGCCGGACACCAGAATGTCCGCCTTGCCGTCGCCGTCCTGATCCGTGGCGGCCACGCACACGCCGCCGGTGAAGCTCGCCGAGTAAGCGAAGAAGCTTTGCAGAATGCTGCGGTCGGCGCCACTGAACACCTGGACGTGCGGGCCGCCGCCGAAGCCTGCGCCCGTCACGATGTCCGCCTTGCCGTCGCCGTTGACGTCGGCCGCCGCCACGCTCACGCCGCCGGCGAAGGACGCCATGTAGGCGTTCCAACTGTACAGCTCGCTGAGGTTGGTGCCGGAGAAGACACGGACGAGTGGTGCGCCGCCCCGGCCCGGGCCGGTGATCACGTCGGCTTTACCGTCGCCATTCACATCGCCCGCGGCCACGCTGACGCCGCCCGCGAAGTTCGCGGAGTAGGCGAAGAAGCCGCCGAGTTCCTTGCCGTCAGCCCCGGAGAAGACTCGCACATGCGGGCCGCCGCCCGCGCCCGCCCCGGTCACGATGTCGGCCTTGCCGTCGCCATTGACGTCGCCGCCCGCGACGAACACGCCGCCGATGAAGCCCGCTCCGTAGGCGAAAAAGCTCTGCAGGACCGAGCCGGTCTTGCCATCAAACACTTTGACGTGGGGACCGCCGCCCGCTCCGGCCGCGGTGATGATGTCGTCGTAACCGTCGCCGTTCACGTCCGCCGTCGCAACCCGTACGCCACCCCGGAACCCGCTGTCGTAAGCATCGAAGTTGCGGATTTTGGAGCCCGTCACGGCGTCGTAGACGACGATGGTCGGTGTCGTCCCCGCGCCTGCCCCGACGGCGACGACCGACTTCACGGGCGTGAATGTCACAGTGGGCGTCGTCGTCGGGGGCGGAGTTGTCGTCGGAGGTGGTGTCACGACGGTCGGTGTAATCGGCTTGCCAAACTCCTGGGCGTAATAGGGCGTGCCGTTGGGATTCACTTTCATTGCCACGCCGATTTCCGTGTAGTTCGGATCGAGGATGTTCGCCTTGTGGCCGGGCGAATTCATCCAGGCGTTCATCACCGAAGCCGCGTCGAAGAAGCCGTACGCGATGTTCTCACCGACGGCCAGATAGTCGTAGCCGGCGTATGCGATTCGGCTCGTCATCGAAGGTAACGCGACGCCCATGAGCGTGTGGCTCATCGCCTCGGCCGTGCCCTGCACCATGCTCTGCTGGGCCATCTGGTCGGCCTGAAGCTTCGCGGCAAAGGTGAGGACCGGATTGATCGTAAGCCCCGGCAGACCCACCGCCGCCCTCTGCTGATTCACGAGAGTCACGATTTGCGAACTGGTCGCGTCGATGACAGCCTGTTGATTCGGGCTGTCCTGGCTGATCTGGTTGGCGCCCTGGGTATCGTTGATCGTGTCGGTGCCCGCGCCACCGTAGATCGTGTCGTTTCCGAGCCCGGCATTGATGGTGTCGTTACCATTTCCGCCCAGAATCAGGGCGTTGCCCGATCCGTTGTCGTTGATCACGTCGTTGCCGGACCCGCCGAAAAGCCAGAGATTCTGGGTGACGCCGGGCCCGACGGTGAGCGTATCGTCGCCGATGGAGCCATCGATCGCGATGGTCGACACCGCCGACGAACTGAACGACTGGCCCGTCGCAGGAACGACGAGATTGCCGCCCGAGAGATTGACCTGAATGTTGTTTGCGCCGGAATCACCGAGTACGGTCAACACGCCGTTCATCAGCGTGGAAGTTACTGCGGGAGTAAGGCGGGTTTCGAGAGAATTCACGCGCAGGCGCGCAGAGCGGACGCCACGGCCAATCATGATGTAACTCCGGGGTGTCAATCCTTTGAGCGTTCCGGGGTACGGGTCCGGTGGGGGTTAAAGGTTTCGGGTTGTAAGAGGGGGTTGCAGGAAAGGTAACTTGCGACGTGCGCAAAGTCAAACGGTCAGTCCGAGAGAACCTGTACGACCTACCACTCGGGTCAGCGAAACATTGCCGACTGGGTAATTTGGAGAAGGCGATTTGCTCGCGGATTCGGGCGGATTTCCCGCCACACCGCCTCGCCGATGGGAATTGACCGTCAACAACCGGATCGACTCTCAGAAACTCACGAAGCCACCAGAATTACCCAGTTGCTGCAGACTGTGCGAGCAAAAAATTGGGCCCGCGGGTGTAACCCGCGGGCCCGATGTTGGCTCATCGGCGGATGGAAATCAGATCGACTGGAGGAACCGTGCGCGGAACTGCAGGAAGTCGCTCGCGCCGACTACTCCGTCGCCTTCGAAATCGAAAGCGAAGTTGTTGGACAGGAAGGCCGACCGGAAGGCCAGGAAGTCATCAGAATTAACCGTTCTGTCGCCGTTGGAGTCGCCGTAGAGACGGTAGAGATCGTTGGCGCCCGAGACGTAGTTGTCGCTGGCGATGCCGTCACCATTTCCGTCGAGGGCTTGCCCCGAGTAGTCGGTGACGTTGCCGGCCAGCACCGTCAGACGATAGACGCCGTCCGACAGGGAACCGAACTCGGTCAGGCTGCCGGTAAACGTCAGCTTGGCCATGGTTTGCGACGCGGTGCTGACCGAGAGATCGACGGCCAGGACGACCGTGCCGACGGGGCTTCCGCCGACCATCTTCTCGAGTTTGAACGCATTCACCGGGGCGCCGGTGAAGTTCACCAGATTGGCGAACGGGACCGTGATGCTGGTGACACGCGAGCGCTGGATCGATCCGTCGTTGACGATCAGAGTCCCGATAGTCGGTGCCGCCTGGGTCTCGAACGCGCCGATGTCGGCGGCCGCACCACTGACCCGGACAAATCCCGGTCCACGCTGATCGAACAGCGCGCCCGAGGTGTTGCTGCCGGCGTTGATGGCGGGGCTCCCGGCCTTCAACGCGTGGGTTTTCGTCGCGCCGAAGTTGGTCGCGAGCGGCATCAGCATCGGGTCGAGCGGCGTGGCCAGCGTGCCCGTCAGGTTGTTGGTCCCGATCAGGTTTGCGTTGCCCGCGTCGGTGACGCCAATCAGGCTCCGGTTCACGGCGACGTCGGTCGCAGCATCGAAGCTCATGTCCGGCGCGGTCGCCCCGATGTTGGCCGCCAGGATCGTGCTGGTCAGGCTGACGCTGTTGGTACCGAAGGTGCGGGCGATGCCACCGCCGATTCCGTTGCCGGCCGAGTTGCCCGTGATTGTGCTGTTCTGGATCACGGGAGTTCCGGTGACCGAGGCGAATGCCAACCCGCCGCCCGCACCGCCAGAGCTGTTGCCGCTGATAGTGGAGTTGCGGATGGACATGCCGGGGGCGGCGATGATGCCGAAGAAGTAGACGCCGCCGCCCTCCTTCGTCTGCGCCACGTTACCGGTAATGGCTGAGCTATCGACCGTCAGGCTGCCGCCGTTGTTGAAGTAGATGCCGCCGCCGCGAAGCTGGGCGACGTTCCCGCTCACGGTCGTACGGGTCAAAGTGACCGCGGCCGCCCCGTCGACGCGGATGCCGCCACCGCTCATGCTGAGGCCGGCCGAGTTGTTGCTCACGACGCTGTCGGTCAGGCACAGGGTCGCGGTCTTGCTCGCGACGAAAATGCCGCCGCCGGCGCCGGTCGTCGAGACGTTACCGGTAACAGTGACGCCGGTGAGGCTGAGCATTTCGTCGTAGAGGTAGATGCCGCCACCCTCGGTGGACGACTTGCCGCCGGTGATGGTCATGCCGCTCAGCAAGACGCTGGCCGAGGTGGCCGCGCTGCCGTCGTTAACCTCAATAACCCGCGACAGGTTGGAGCCGCTGACCGTCAGCTTGTTCGCGCCGGTCCCCTGAACGAACACGGGGTTCGAGATCAGAAGCTGGCCGGTGCTCAGGTTGATCGAGCGGTTGACCGCGAAGAATGTCGGGTCGAACGTGATCGTATCCGGAGCCGAAGTCAGGTTCGAACGGCTCAGGGCGTCGCGGAGGCTGCCCGCCCCGCTATCATTGGCGTTTGTGACCACGTAGGTCGCGGACAGATCGACGATGAACGAACCGAAGGTCATCGCGGCTACCGCGTTGTTCGCGGTGTCCTTCACCTGGTTGGCTTCCAGACTGACCGTGTACAGGCCGGCATCGGCGCCGTCCCACGTGCCGCCCGGAGCCGTGAGCCGGTACGTCACGGTTCGGGGCGAGCCGTTGCCCGCGACATCGACACCGAAGAACGCAGCCGTCGCGGAGAAACCGTTCGGGCCCGTGACGCGGAGATCGTTGCCGTCGAATGTCGAGGCGTCGATGGCAACGTCGTCCTTGAACGTGACCATGATGTCGTAGGTGTTTCCACCGACAACAGTCACGTTGGCGAACGGGCCGGCAATGGCGATCGGGGTGCCGTTCGACGTGGCTTCCACCGCGCCAATGTCGGTGCCGACGCCGTTGGTACGGGCCATGCCGCGCTGGTCGTTGGTCAGACCGGCCGGGTTCGACCCGCGGTCGATCAGTAGACTGCCGGCGTTCGGCATGTGCGAGAGCGTGGGGCCGCCGTTGTTGGTCAACGCGCCCAGCCCGAGCGCCGAGCCGACGGGGAGGTTGTTACTGTTGTCTACATAGGTGGCGATCCCGGCCTTGCTGCCGAGCGCGGACGTGGCAAAGGTTGCTTTGCCGGTGGTCGAGACGTCGGCCGCGGTGTTGTTGTAGTTGCCGGAAATGATCGTGCTTTCGAACATCAGCCGACCGGTCCCGCCGATCTGGGCGACGCCGCCGCCCTTGCTGGCATTACCGGCCGAGTTCTCGGTGATCGTGCAGTTCTGCAGGACCAGGTCGGCCGCGAGGCTGTTCAGGCCGATGCCGCCGCCCATACCCACGGCGACGTTGCCGGAGATGGTCGTATTGCGGATCGTGACGCCGCCGGCCGAAGGGGTGCCGACGAAGAACAGGCCGCCGCCGTCTCCGACGATGTCGGTGGCCGCGTTGTTGATGATCGCCGAGCTGGAGATAGTGAACGACGAAGCCGAGCCGACGGCCGATTGGTAAAGGCCGCCGCCATCGCCGTTGGTGGTGTTGCCGCTCAGAGTCGTACGGTTCAGGTTGACGGTCGTACCGTCGCCCGCCCGGATCGCACCGCCGTCGGCCCCCGCACCCGTGGCGCGGTTGCCGGTGAACGTGCAGTCGGTGGCGATCAGCGTGCCGGCCCCGGTGATGGCAATCGCACCGCCACCGGCATTGAGGCCCGAACCGGTCGTCTTGTTACCACTGAGGACGACGCCTTGGAGTTCAAGCGTCTCGTTCGTCATCGTGATCGCACCGCCCGGTGTGTTGGAAACGCCGCCGGTCAGGGTCACGCCGCTGATGATGACGTTCATCGACCCGGCCTTGCCGTCGTCGACGGAGAAGATGCGGTCGGTCGTGTTGCCGCTGCCGGTGACGACGCCCGCGCCGAGGCCGAGCACGCTCACCGCGTCGGTGATGGCGATGGGTCCGCTGGTCAGCACGATCGTCTTCGAACCGGTGAAGACGGTGGGGTCGAACGAGATCGTATCATGCGTGCCGAGCAGCGCATTGGCCGCGTCGACCGCCGCCCGCAGGCTGCCCGCGCCCGAGTCGTTCGTGTTGGTGACAACGAAGTTGTTGGCGTCGGCCGCGACCCGGAACTGGCCGATCTCGCCGCCGGGCACCGGGTTCGCCGCATTGTCGTAGACCGCCTTGGCGACGATCGAGACCGAATAGTTGCCGTTATCGAGGCCGTCCCACGAGCCGCCCGGAGGGGTCACGACGTAGGTCGCGGTCCGCGGGGTGCCGTTGGTCAGCAGATCCACGCCGGCGAAGGTCGCCCACGCGTTGAAGCCGTTGGGCCCGGTCACGAACACGTCCTGGCCGGTCGACAGGTTGGCCACGTTGATGAACACATCATCGCGGAACGTGAGCTGGAAGATGTAGCTGGTCGCGCCGGTAGTGGTGACGTCGGCAAAGGTGCCTTGCACCGTCGGGATGCCGGCCACCGTGTACTCGTAGGCGCCGATGTCGGCATTGCCGTAGGTCCGGGTCGCGCCGCGGGCGTCGGTCGCGACCGACGTGGCGGGATTGGTGCCCTTGTCAATGACCGGGCTGCCGGCCAGAACGGCATGCGTCGGCACGGTGCCGCCGTTGGTCGCGAGCGCCCCGACGAACGGGTTGGTGCCGAGGGCAAGATTGTTGCCCTGATTGTTCAGCGTGTTGATACCCGCGCCGTTGCCCAGCAGACTGTAGCGGTAGTTGACCGTCCCCGTGGTGGAGATGTCCGAGCCGCTGGGGGCCGACGTGGTGTTGCCTTGAACGATGGTGCTGACCATCGAGACGCTGCCGGTCCCGCTCATGCGGACGATGCC
>JAIBBI010000117.1 GCA_019694755.1 Gemmataceae bacterium | reverse complement strand
GTGTCACCCGGCCCGACCCCCGCCGCGCTGTCCGCGATCGACCGGCCCGACCGTCCGCGCCGCCGTCGCCGGGCACCTGAAAAACACCCTTGGAGGATCGCCCCATGTTTCGTCGAGTCATCATCCGTCAGTTCGAGATCGGTCTGCTGTTTCGCGACGGCGATTTCCGCGGGCTCCTGCCTCCGGGCCGGTCCTAGCGGTTCGACCCGTTCGGCCGGGACACCGTTCAAATCGTCAGTCAGCGCGATCCTTGGCTCGTCCACGAGCAGCTCGACATGATTGTGCGGAGCGGAGCTCTCGAGGGTCGGGCCATCGTGCTCGACCTGAAGGACCACGAACGCGGTCTGGTCTGGATCGACGACCGCTTCGCCACCATCGTGGGCCCGGGCCGGCACGCGCTCTGGACCGGGTTCCGCGGGGTGCGTACTGAGACGGTCGACATTCGGACTGTTCGCTTCGATCACGCCGACCGCGACGCGATCGTGCGATCGAGCGGTGCGGGCCTGTTCCTGGAGCAGGCCGAGGTTCCGGCTGATCACGCGGCCGTGCTGTTCGTCGACGGCAAGCTGACTGAGACGCTCGCTCCCGGACGCTACGCGTTCTGGAGGGGCGGACCGGTCGTGAAGCTGGCCCGGACCGATCTTCGCGAGGTCGTCCTCGACGTGTCGGGTCAGGAAATTCTGACGGCCGATAAGGTCAGCCTCCGGCTGAATGCCGTCGTCGTCTACCGCGTGGTCGACGTGGGTCGGGCGGTCACGCAGACCGAGGACGCCAAGCAGGCGCTGTACCGCGAAACGCAGCTTGCCCTTCGCGGGGCGGTCGGAGCCCGGGAGCTCGACGCGCTGCTGGCCGACAAGGAAGCGCCGGCTGCCGAAGCGGCCGGGCTGATTACCGCCCGGGCGGCCGAGTTCGGCCTGGCCGTAAGGTCCGTGGGTATCCGCGATCTGATTCTGCCGGGCGACATGAAGGAGCTGATGAACAAGGTCATCGAGGCTCGCAAGGCCGCGGAGGCCAACGTCATCGTCCGGCGGGAGGAGGCCGCCGCTCTGCGGCATCAGGCCAATGCCGCCAAGCTCTATGCCGAGCAGCCCGCGTTGCAGCGACTGCGCGAGCTCGAAGCGATCGAGAAGATTGCTGCAGGTGGAAAGCTCAGCGTGGTGCTGGGAGAAAAGGGCCTCGCCGACCGCGTGACCAACCTGCTTTGATGCCAACCCCGTCACCCGGCCATGCGCCGGGTGACTTCATTTCACGACGGCGCGGCCGCGGGGGCGGGTGTGGCGGCGGCCGGGTCATTAATCACCGTCAACACGCTCTTGTTCCGCCCTGCCGACTTGGCTTCGGCCAGAGCGGCCGCAGCGGCATGCCGAAGTTGGTCATACCCGCCCGGCGCCCCAGTCGGCGCGACAGCCATGCCGACACTGACTGTCAGTCGGATGTCCGCACCAGCGAAGTGCGTCGACCCGTTGGCCACGGTCGAACGCATGCGCTCGGCAAGAATCCATGCCCCTTCGGCATCGGTTTCGGGGGCCACCACCATGAACTCCTCGCCGCCAATTCGACCGACGGTGTCGACCGTCCGGACCGCACTCGCGAGTACGCTGGCGAGCCAGGTCAGGGCGTGGTCGCCACCCGAGAGAAGGTAGGTCGAGTTGACGTCCTTGAAGTGATCCACGTCGACGATACCAATTGCGACCGGGCTCGGGTACCGCGCCCGGCGGATCAGTTCGTTCTTGGCGATCCGGTCCATGGCCCGGCGGTTGGGCAGCCCCGTCAGCGGGTCGGTCAACGCCATGCGGGTGAGCATGAGGTTGCGCTGCTGGAGTTGCCGGTTAGCCTGCTCCAGTTCGAGCGTACGCTGGTGGACCTTTTTCTCGAGTTCGAGGTTGAACTGGCGAAGCTCCTGGAGCAGTTGCTCGTGGCTTCGTTCGAGGAGGCTCTGCCGCGCTGCGAGGCGGATCGTATGCAGAAGTTGATCCGCTTTCCAGGGTTTGAAGAGATACCGGTGGACCCGCCCGCAGTTGATGGCGTCGACTGCGTCTTCCAACCGGCCCATGCCGGTCATCAGAATGCGCACGGTTTGAGGCGACAGGAGGCCAACATGCTCCAACAACTGGACACCGGATTGCGCGGGGAGTTGTTGATCGGTCAGGACGATATCGACGGGCTTGGCCGCGAGGATCGACTTAGCCTCTTCGGCCGACGCGGCCGTGTATACTTCGAATTCGTCTTGAAGTAACTCGCGTAGTAGCCCGAGAATCGCCAACTCATCATCGACGAAGAGAACCGAGCATCGGTAGCTGGCAGACGGTTGCGACACGCGAGTCCACTTATCGCCGGGGCAGTCGGGGCGCCAAACCGGGCCGGCCAGCAGACCGCAAGGGGGCTGGCAGAACGGCGCAGGCCGGCACCGTCGGTAGTTCAAGTATAGCGAGTGAAATCGGTTCAGGCGGCCGGAGAGTCTTCCCTGTCCACATGAATTGCGCCGCTTGGCATAACTGGCAGGCCTCGGGAATCGACTTGAAGGGAAATTCCGGGTTTTTTCCGAAAAGATGCTTGTATCGACGTTCGACACCACTTAAAATCGAGTAGCTTTGGTGAAGGATTGATGTCCGGGGTCTAAGCAGCCTAGGCATTCCGGGTCCAATGGGGACTCGGGGTCGGCCCCGGGGTGACGCACGGAAACGCCCGGCCCTTAACCGGCCGGTCCCCCTCGACGATCTGCCGAAAAACCGGTCGACCGCCGCGGGTTTTTGCGTGTCTGCATCACTCCTGAATTGTGATCGACTTGCTTTGGCTCCTTATCGAGAGAAGGATTGTTATGCCGACCACACCTGCGACGAACAAAAAGAAGCATCATCTCGTTGCTTCGGGCATTACCCACGAGACGCCGCCAACACTGCAGACGTTCTCTTCCGACCTGCTCACGCCGGAAGAAGAGCGCGAGTTGTTGACAAATTTCTGGGATTGCAAGAGTGAATTGGTCCGCACGCTACTTCGGCATTTCCCCGCGTTGCGGGCGCATCGGCCGCCGATGGAACCTTGGCCCATGGCCAACTTCATCCGCGACCACGCCGAGAAGCCGGAATACCGCACGGCCACCGCGGTCCAGCGACTTTTCGACCGATATGTCCATTACAAGCACCGCCTGGCCTCGGCCAATATCCGCCTCGCCGCCCACGTCGCCAAGCGTTTCCGCCATCATGCCCTCAGTTATTCCGACCTTCTGCAGGAAGCCGTCTGCGGCCTGATGCAGGCCATCGACCGATTCGATGTGAGCCATGGCACCCGCCTCGCAACCTACGCCACCTGGTGGATTCGGCAGACTCTTCAGATCGCCGTCGCCCGCCAGAGCCATTTGGTCAGCCTCAGCCCACACCACCTTCAGGAACTCGGCCTGCTCCAGCAGGAATCGGAAGCACTGGCCCACGGCGGCAAGCACCTCCCGAGCCCGCAGGAACTCGCCAGCCGGACCGGATCCAGCCTCGAACACCTGACCCATCTCCAGACCGCGACCCGCACCCCTGTCAGTCTGAACGCCGTCCTCGACGATGACAGCGATTTCAAGCTCACCGAGGCGATGCCGGACACCAATAACAGCACCGAGCAACAGAACTCCGAGCGGCAGGAAGCTCTGACCTTCCTGATGGAGAACCTCCGCCCCCGCGAGCGCAAGGTTCTCGACTTGCGGTTCGGCCTGACCGGTACCGGTTCCCACAGCCTCCGGCAGATCGGCCACCTGCTCCGCATCAGCAAGGAACGGGTCCGCCAGATCCAGAACCGCGCCCTCGAAAAACTCCGCGCCAGTGCGGAGCGGGTCGGCTGGGATCCCAGCACGCTCCTCGACTGATTCTGGATTCAGGTCACGATCAAGCCCCGGCCGAACTCATCGAGATCGGCCGGGGCTTTTCTGTTTGCCCCGGCCGCGCCGCCTGCCCCTTCTACCGACCCTGCGGTTCGCCTTGATCTTTTCCCCGTTATCGGCGAAGGTCGCGGATTGACACCGGCCGGACGGACGGCCGGCGCACCCCTCACTGACGGGCTTCGTCATGGCCACGGATTTGGCCGCCTCGCCCGGGGCGCAGCAACACCAACAGAATCTCTGGCAGGTCCCGGCGTTTTTCCTCGGCCTGTTCTCGGTCACGGCCGTTGCCCTGCTGCGCCCGTACCTGGACCCCGGCTCGATCGGCACCGACCGCCAATTGGCAACCGTGCGCGCCGAACTGAACTCCAAGCCGGCCGCTCTCGATCAGGCCATTGCCCGTACTCAATTGCTCCTCGATCGCAACGATGGCAGTCCGCGCGTCCGCAGCGAGGCGCATTTCGTCCTCGGTTCCTTGCTCCTTCGCAAGGCCGAAGCCACGCCGGCAGAATCGCAGGTGCTCTACGGCCAGGCCAAGCACAATCTCGAACAAGCCGACCGCATCGGCGTTCCCGAAGTCGATAAACCCGCACTCACAGTCAAGCTCGCGCGGGCCTGGCTCGCCGTCGGTACCGATCCCAAGCTGGTCATCCCCGCGCTGACGCGAGTCACCGACCAGGTGCCCGATGCGTTCGAGGCGTACGGCCTTCTTGCAGAAGCGTACCGCCGGACCCAGCCCGTCGACACGGCCGGTCTCCTCGAAGCGACCCGGCAACAAGTCGCCCGGGCCCCGGCCAACGCCGACCCGGCTCAACTCGCGGCCGCCCGCCTGCAACTCGCCGAACTCCTGATTCAATCGAACAACGTCAAGGAAGCCCGCCTCGCACTCCAGCGCATCACCACCGACGCTTCGCCGGCCGTCGCCGCGACGGCCCGCAGGTTGCTGGCCCGGTGTCACGAGGAGGCGAAGGAGTGGGCGATGGCCGCTCAGATGTACGAGCAGATGCGGGCCGACCCGAAGCTTCCGGACTCCGAACGCCCCACCGTCTTCTATTCGCTCGGCCGGACGCTCTGGGCGGCCGGGCAGCCCGAAGCCGCGATCAAGATCTGGCAACAACTCGCCGGCACGAAGGGGCCCGAAGCGGAAGCCGCCGCGTTCCGGCTGGTGGAGGCCCGGCTCGCGACCGACCCGAAGGCCGCTCCGGCCGCTCTCGCTGCCGCCGTCGCGCCGATTTCGCGAGTCGAGGACTACCGTAACACCTACGTCCCGCTCGACGAGGCGCGGGCGATTGCCGAACGTGCAGGGGATCAACTCCGGGCCAAAGGCGAGTTCGCCGCCGCGGTGGAACTTGCGAAGGCGTATTCGAAGATCGCCCTACCCGGCCGGGCCGCGGGTATCGAGGCCCAGGCACTCGTCGCGCTCGCAGACTCGGAAGAAAAGCAGGGTCGGCCGGCCAACGAGGCGCGGTCCGCCGCGGCCAAGGGGTTCATTGCCGCCTCCGATGCCGCGTCCAACGGCGCGGAACGCGCCGCCTGGCTGTGGTACGCCAGCGAACTCGCGCTCAAGGCCCGCGACTATCCCGGCGCGCTCGACGCGTTGTCCCGGTATGTGAAACTCGAAGATGTCGCCGGCCCCGAGCGCACGGCCGACGCCTGGCACGCGATGGCCCAGGTTCATCAGAGGCTCGGTCAGCTCAGCGAGGCGAAGGCCGCTTACCTGAAGTGCGCCATGTCGGGACTGCCGGTCCGCTTCAAGGCCCGTTACGCGCTGGCCCAACTCGACCTCGTCGACGCCCGCCGCGACGCAAAGATCCTGAAGGATGGCAAGCTCGAAGAGAACGAGCGGCCGCAGTATGAGCTCCGTGCCCGGGTGAAGTACGACGACGCGGAGAAGATGCTCCAGGACAACCTCACGGAGCTGCGCCAGGCCGTGCCGCCGGACGCGGCTATTCAGGAGTTGACGGTCTACGGCCTCGCAGACATCGCCTACGAGCGCGAAGACTATGCCGCCGCCGAACCGCGACTGCGCGGTGCGCTCCAGGAATACGCCACAAGTCCTGAATCGACCCGCGGCCGCTACCGCCTTGCGCTGTGCGTGTGGAAGCGGGCCGTCGACGAGTACCGCACACTTTCCAACCAGCGTATCAGTGACGATCAACGACAGCGGATTCAGCGGCAATACGTCGAGAGCCTGGCCCAGGCGATCGAACAGTTCGGCCTCGTGGATCGGGCGCTCAGCGCGAAGCCGCTGCCCGAGCTTACGGCCGAGGAGCGGGAACTGCTCGTGAAGTCCGGCTTCTCCGTCGCGGAGTTGCAGGCGCTGGCCGGGCAGTACGTCGAGGCGCTGGCCTCGTTCGAGGCGCTTGCCGGGCGGTATGCGGTGCAGGTCGAGGGCCTGCACGCGATTCACCAGGTCTGGCACTGCCTCTTCTACTACATGAAGCAGGACGACAAGGCGGCCGAGCAACTCGCCCGGCTCCGTGACGCGCTCGAGAAGATGCCCGATTCGATGTTCAACGGCATCACCGACATGCACGCCAAGCAGTACTGGATCGAGAAGATCGTGGACATGGGAAAGAAGATGAACAAGTGACCGGTGGCGGTTTCGCTGTTGGGCGGCGGCCGGGTTCGGATTATGATGCAGTTGCCGGACGCCGGGCCGCACTGTGACACTTTCATTCACCATTGCGATTCTCCTGACCGTCGGTGCGCCACCCGCACCCGAGGACGTCGCGCGCTGGACCGCGGAACTGGGCGACGCGCGATACGTCGTCCGCGAGCGCGCGCTGCAGAAACTCTGGGAGGCCGGCCCGGTCGCTGAGGCGGCTGTCCGTGCGGCCGCCGTCTCCGGGGATCCCGAGATCGCCCGGCGGGCCAGTCAGCTCGTCGAGAAATACGACTGGGGCATCTACTACGACACGCCGGCCGACGTCGTCACGCAGGTCGGCCGGTTTCGCGGCGGCGACGAGGAAGCCCGGCAGCAGGCGATTCGTGCACTCGTCCGCCTGGGCGCTCCCGCCCGCTCGGCTCTGGGCCGACTCTCCCGCCGCACTTTGGACGCGACGGAGCGGGCACTGCTGGCCGAAGCCGTCGCACTGGCCGTGCGCGACGAGTTACCCAAGTACCTCATCAGCCGCGACTTTGCGGGCGCGGAAAGCCTGCTGGAAGGCTGCCTGGAGGCCGACACGTCGACCGTGCTCGATCACTATGTCGCGGTCGTGCTGATGGCCGAACGGCTGGCCGTCGTGCGGCCTCAATGGGACGAACGGGCCGCCGCGAATACCAGCCCCGCGACCGATGTCGCCTTCGCATTGGCGCGGGCCGCAGGTAATCGGCCTGCCGCCCGGCGTTTGGCCGAGAAGTCGCAGCGGGCCGACTGGCGCGAACTGGCCGCCTGGGACGAGGGCGACTGGCAGGCTGTCGCCGGCCTCGGAGCCGTCGAATCGCCCGACCGGCCGCACTCGCCGTACCATCAACTAGCCCTGCAATCGTTCTGCGGCTTCACCGGTGATCGGGACGCCAACCCGCTTCATAAGTTGCGACAGGTCGCGCAGTCGCCGAATGGCTCTTACGACTCCATCGTCGCCGCGCAGGGCTTGTTCCTGCTCGAGCGACCGCGGGCCGGGCTGGCCGTGCTTCGCAAGTACGGCCAGAAGCAGTTCGCCTTCGATGTGTACTGTGCCCGTGGCTCTTACAGTGCGGCCCTTGCCCTCGCCGAGGAAGCGGCCACCGACACCAATGCCACCCGCCGGTCGAACCTGCGCATGCAGACCGCCCGCACGCTCTCGCAACTCGGCGAAAAGGAGCGGGCCGGCAAGCTGTTCGATCAGATCGCCGGCGACTGCTCCGCCCCCTACGACGGCGGCACGATGGCGGAGCTGATGCGCACGGAAAAAGCACTGGGGCTGATGCCGGCGGCCTGTCGGCATGCCGGGCAGTTTCTCGACATCCTCGAGAACTCGGCCGCACGTGAGAACAACGACGTGGTCGCCATCGTGTTCGGCGGACTGGTGACCCGGAACGCGGAGGAGTGTGCCGCGTGGTATCGCTTCTGGAAGCAGTATCAACCCGCTGTCACGCCGGCCGAGCGGGTCGAGCGTGTGCTCTCATTGTTCGCGATCGGCGGTGTCCCCCCGACGCCCGATGACCTTCGTGCGTTCGAGAAAACTATCCCGATGGAACCCGTGGGCCAGCACATCAAGGGCCGCAACGCGCTGGCCGCCGCGTGGGTCGCGGCCGGTCAGCCCGAATCGGCCCGCAAGGTGTTTCGCGAGGTCGCCCAGAAGCATCCGTCGGTTTCCAGTTGGCTCAAGCTCGGCGACTTCGAGCGGTCGCAGCGGCGATATGCCGAGGCGGCCGACGCCTATGGGCAGGCCGCCATGCTCAGCCCCGCCCGGCCATTGCCGCGCTATCTACAGGCACGTTGCCTGCGCGAAGCGGGTCGTGCCGACGAGGCGCGCGAAGTCGGTGACCTGGCCTTCCGCCTCTCAGCCGGGAACTTCGAAGACCGTGCGACCCTGGCCACAGACCTTCGGCAGCGCGACCTCGTCACCGAGGCCCGTCGCGAGGAGCAGTTCATCCTCCGGGCGATCGGCGAACGGGCGAGCTATTGCGTGATGCCGCTCAACCGCACGGCCGGCGACGCGGCCGCCGCCGGCGACTTCGCCCGCGCTGCCGACCTCGCGCACCGCGCCCGCGGCGACGTGCTGCGGTTCGGCCTGCAATACACCGATCACGACGGATACCTCGGTGCCTCGCGGCGCGTGAACCTGCTCCGGGCCCGTGCCGCTCTGGCGGCCGGTGATGCGACCCAGGCGGTCGCGTTCGCCGACGTGTGCCTGGAGATGTTGCCGCGCGATGTTTCGGTGCCGATGTTCCTCTCGGCCGGGCTGACGAAGACGGGCCGTGGAGATGATGCCGAGCGATTGTACCGGCGGGTCACCGGCGTCCTCGAATCCGCGCTGGGCGAATACCCGAACAGCGCGATGTTGCACAACGACCTCGCGTGGTGTGCGGCCGTCTGCCGGCGCGACCTCGATGCGGCCCTCCGGCACTCCCGCCGAGCCATTGAACTCAGCCCCGGCACGTCCGGGTATTACGACACACTGGCCGAGTTACTGCACCAGAAGGGCGATCGGGACGAATCGCTGGTCGCCATCCGGCGGGCGATCAAGCTCGACCCCGGCAGCGCGTACCTGCAAAGCCAACTCCGCCGGATCGAAGCCGGCGACCGCGACTCCCTCCCGGCCGAGGCGGACGAGTAGGGCTTCGTAGCGGCATTCGCCAGAATGCCGATGAACCCGCGCCAGCGTTCACGCCGTGTCCGTATTCTGGCGAATACGGCTACTTCCCACATCCCTTCGCTTGCCGCATACTAACCTCTGTGCCAACGAGTATCTTTCTCGACTTCAACCTGCCCAACGCGACCACCTGGTTTTACCTCTCGGTGATGCTCGCGGTGGCGATGTTTTTCCAGTTCGCCCGGCCGCTGTGCCTGCGCAACTGGGATCTGCTCATGCTGTTCGTCCTCGTGCCCGGCCTGCTGCTGGTCCACGAGGGGCACGACCGGCGGCGTGAGGCCCGGCAACTGTTCGACGCGGCCGCCCGTCTGCACATCCTGCCCTCGGGCGAGGGCGGCGCGGAACTCGCCGCCGCCCTACTCGAGGGGCCGGCCCAGCAGCGGCTCACCTACGCCCGCTCGCTCATGGGCGTCGGCTACCAGTGGCTGATCATCGGCTCGGCCTACTGGATCCTGCGCTGCCTCGTCGATCTCGTGCTGCTCCGCCGGCCGGTGATGCAGCCCAACCTGACTTCCGGCGCGTTGGCCTGGTTTGCCGTGTCGCTGTTCCTCGCGATCGGCGCGGTGGCCATGCGACGGCCGCCGCCCGACGAAGGCCGCATCGGCCCGCCGGGCACGGTGTTGCAGGAAGCGACCAACCGCGCCGAGATCGTCGTCCGGCAGACGTACGGCGAGTCGGACCGCAAACTCGTCCGCTGGTGGGTGGAGAGGACGCTGGCCGGGGCGTGTCACCTCAGCGTGATTGCCGCGCTGGTGTTCATTGGCACTGCCCACTTCGGCAGCATCGCTGCGGGCGTCGCGGCGGCCGCGGCGTACATGGTGCTGCCGTACCTCGCGTTTCACATGACCCAGGTCCATCACGTCCTGCCGACGGCGATCCTGCTCTGGGCGGTGGCGTTCTACCGGCAGCCGCGCGTCGCCGGCGTGCTGATCGGCGTCGCGGCCGGGGCGTTCGGCTTTCCCGCGCTCGTCGCCCCGGTGTGGATGAGCTTTTACCGCGGCCGGGGGCTCGGCAAGTTCCTCACCGGCTTCGCGATTGCCGCGGGTATCGCGCTGGCGATTGCCGGGCTGGTGCTCTGGCTCAACGGCCTATTCGACCTGCAGATCCCGACGACGATGGGCCTGCCGCAATGGCAGAAGTGGCGCGTGCGCGAAGAGCCGAATGCCGAGGGGTTCTGGGCCTACGTGTATTGGCCGTACCGGATTCCGGTGTTCATCGGGGCGACGGCGTTCGTCCTGATCACGGCCGTCTGGCCGCAGCCGAAAGACCTCGGCAACGTGATCGCTCTGTCGGCCGCCCACCTGTTGGCCGTGCAACTCTGGTACGCCGACCGCGGCGGCGTGTACGTGCTGTGGTACCTGCCCCTCGTCATCCTGATGGTCTTCCGCCCCAGCCTCTACGACAGGATGCCGCCGGAGACGGCTGTGCCCACCCCGGCGGTGTGAACGGATTGGTCCCCGAAACGAATCCGGGCCGGTGTCATGCCGCCGGCAGGTATCGCTGTCGGTGTAAACGACGGACCAGCAATCAGTTGCGCACGAAAGCTGCCGGCCGAACCGCCCGGCCACAATTCGTTTGGGCAATACACCCACCCCCCTGGGGACGAATTAAACGAACTGGACGAATGGAGGAAATCCGCGGTCCGCTATCCGCTATCCGCTTTCTGCCTTCCGCTTTCCGCCAGAAGAGAAGCTGCCCGTCACCTCGTTCCCACGCTCTGCGTGGGAACGAGCAAGAGGAAGAGGCCTGGCATCCCCGCACTTCCGTCGCGCCCGAAGACCGGGTATCATTCCGGCATGCCGTCGAGGCCCGTCGATGCACTGTCCGCGACGAACGCCGACTTACGCCCCAGGGCTCTTGGCCCGTCACGATCGCGCGCTCCGTGGACCGCGACGCCGTCAGCCGCGCTTGTTTCGAGCGTGGCCTGCTCCAGTTCAAGAGAACGCGGATGACCCCACCCATTCCGCACCGAAAAGCGGAAGTTGTTCCGTAGGGGCACAGGCGGGCGTTAGGCTCTATTGGTGGCATTTTCCTGGCGAGTTGACTCAATGCGGCGAAAGACGCGATGCCTTGTCTTGGCAATAATAGTCGGAATGTCGGCATTTGTTCTGTTGTTGTTCATGATGACCTATGCTACTGGCGTTCACGCTCACAATAAACACATTGCAGCCGGAATGACGAAGAGTCAGGTGACAGCATTACTAGGGCAACCGAATGAGGCGTGGCGGAGCGGACTAGGAGGCGAACCATTTAGCTCATGGGAGTATTGGGATGGAGAGCTGACTGTGTATTTCGACAAGAGTGGAGTTGTGACACAAACATATGTTTATTCGATCAGTCGAGTTGACATGCTTATGGAAACACTGCTCAAGATGCTGGGGATGTAAAGAATGTGGGCAGTGACGCTCTGGTCACGGTCCGCGCGTATTTCTGGGCAAGCTGGCCGGGTGCCATGCTTCCGCGGAACATGCGTCACCGGATTCCACCCGGGCCGGGTCCGGATTCTTGCGGCGGTGGGGAAGCATGTCGGCCCGCGGTGATTCCAAGTTCCCGCAAAGCCAGAAGCGTGGCGTCCTACGCCCCGCCCCGCACTTCCGTCCGGCCCGAAGAGCGGGTATCATGCCGGCATGCCGTCGAGGCCCACCGATGCACTGTCCGCGACGAACGCCGACTTACGCCCCAGGGCCCCTGGCCCGTCGCGATCGCGCGCTCCGTGGACCGCGACGCCGTCAGCCGCGCTTGTGCCGAGCGTGGCCTGCTTCAGTTCCAGAGAACGCTGATGTCCCCACCCATTCCGCAATGGAAAGCGGAAGGTGTTCCGTTGGGGGCACAGTCGAAACACTCGACAGCTGGCGACGCCGCGGAAATATCACTACTTCAACGGGCTGCTACATTCGCTATCGAAAGTGCCGACTGAGCGCATTTGACAATCCACATTTACTATTCCGCCTCGCACACGGATAATGTGAACATGCAACGTTAGTTGGTGGCGCGTCATTGGCTTCATCGAACTGGTCGGAGGGAACGCCCGATGCGACAGCCTAATGGAGATGAACAGTGTGACCCCTTGCAGCTTCAAGCGATTCAGCTTTATGAAGACGGCCATCTAGCTGCGGTCATTCAGATCCTGCATCCCATTGCTAGCGGTGGTAATGTGGTTGCTCAGTACCTCGTAGGGAGCATAATGCTCTACGGCCAGCATCTGTTTGCTACGGCAAATGACTATGCTAATTGGCGGCGCACAACCGCGCCTGCCGAACAAGCCCTGTTGTTGGCGAGTATACAATCTGATCGACAAGCTGCGATACGATTCTTGGAGTTCGCGTCTATCGGAGGTGAATGGCGTGCAACAAATAACTTGCTTGTCGCCTACTGTGAGTTTCCGAAATGCATGTTTTCAGAGCCAGAGTCAGTCGTCGCAAATCGCCTCGCAATACAAATAGAAAAACAAAGGAAAGGAGAAACGGGGTCAGGTTAGGTTCCTTCGGCGGGGTCGCCACGACGCCGAACCCGGCAAGGCCACATCAATCGTCCCGCCCACCCTTCCATCCCGCCCGAAGTCCGGGTATGATTCCGGCATGCCGTCGAGGCCCGCCGATGCACTTTCCGCGACGAACGCCGACTCACGCCCCAGGGCCCTTGGCCCGTCACGATCGCGCGCTCCGTGGACCGCGACGCCGTCAGCCGCGCTTGTGTCGAGCATGGCGTGCTTCAGTTCACGAGAACGCGGATGCCCCCACCCGTTCCGCACCGAAAGGCGGGAGTTATTCCGTCGGGGGCACCTGATGAGTATGTACTATTGTGATGGCAGTCAGGCGTTAGTGGGTGACATAGTGGCCTTTGATTACGAGATTGGCGATGTCATATTGATAATGCCGCCAACGTCGCCCGAGGCGGTTTTGCATCATTGTGGTGATACAGGCGGCGTTCTTGTCCAGATGAAAGTTACAGGCGAACGGTTTGTTCTTGAGTCAACAGACTCGGATTTGGAGTTAGTAAGGCGGGACGGCGCAGGGTAACAACGTCTTCAGAGGGAGAAACGGGGTCAGGTTAGGTTCTCGGCTGTTCCTTCGGCCGGGCCGCCACGACATCGAACCCGGCAAGGCCACATCATTCGTCCCGCCCACCCTTCCATCCCGCCCGAAGACCGGGTATCATGCCGGCATGCCGTCGAGGCCCACCGATGCACTGTCTGCGACGAACGCCGACTCAC
Source organism: Gemmataceae bacterium (assembly GCA_019694755.1). GTDB lineage: Bacteria > Planctomycetota > Planctomycetia > Gemmatales > Gemmataceae > JAIBBI01. The sequence goes on along the minus strand of JAIBBI010000117.1, from coordinate 2,868 downwards.
GCCCCAGGGCCCTTGGCCCGTCGCGATCTCGCGTTCCGTGGACCGCGACGCCGTCAGCCGCGCTTGTGTCGAGCGTGGCCTGCTTCAGTTCAAGAGAACGCGGATGACTCCACCCGTTCCGCACCGACAAGCCGAAGTTGTTCGGTAGGGGGCGCAAATGAAAAAAAGCGTCACATACGAGTGGTTTAGTGTCGGCACGGTATCTAATGACGTTCCATCATTGCCGCCTGAAGATCAAGAAACACTTGTAACTGAGCTGATGTGTTGTGACTACCCAAAAACTGGTCTTACCGCGATAGATGGCATTATTAATAAGGCGCGCCTTATTCACTTTCCCTTGAGCGGATTGTTAGCCTTGGATTTGCCGTTGGTCCATGAACAATGGCTGGAGCTATTGCCGCGCAGTGTAGTAGAAGAAGAGGCATACGTCGGGAAAGTGCTGACAGCAGATGGGCAGCCTGTCAACGGATGGGTATCGTTTCGACCGCGGCATCGTACGTTTGATCGAGGGGAACCAAGAAACGTCATCTTCGATCGCTGTCCGCGCTGCAAACGCGCGCTTTACTGGGGACCACCGGACTGGTATCTCTCTAAACACCTCACACCCGGTGTACGACTATTCGGTGGCAGTATTTGCAATGTTATTGTCCATCACTCGCTCATTCACAATTTGTACAAGCGAAAGCACTGGAAGAAGTACTCGATAGTAGGCAGAGAGGTCATCGACCCACCGCTTGATGGGATTACGGAGAATTTCGAAATAACTTTCTGAGGCGCCTTGTGCCCCCATAACCATCCTGATAGGTGCGCACATTTGAGAATGGCAGCCCTCGGCCGGATAAGGCAGCGGATGGTGAACTGATGTCCTGTCCGGCGCGACGATGCCGTCATGAAGACTGTGCAGACAGTCAGCGGGACGGTCTCGGGTCGAAGGGCTGCGGAGGAGACCGGATTGGCGGTCAAAGTTTCTTTCGGCTCGCCCGCACTTCCGTCCGGCCCGAAGACCGGGTATCATGCCGGCATGCCGTCGAGGCCCACCGATGCACCGTCCGCGACGAACGCCGACTCACGCCCCAGGGCCCCTGGCCCGTCACGATCGCGCGCTCCGTGGGTCGCGACGCCGTCAACCGCGCTTGTGTCGGGCGTGGCCTGCTTCAGTTCAAGAGAACGCGTATTCCCCCACCCATGCCGCACCGAAAAGCGGAAGTTGTTCCGTTGGGGGCACAGCGGACGATCGTGGCAGGAAGAACTTGCAACGGTTTTCAACTCGTGGGATCAAAGGCGGTGGCCGATGCGATTAGCAGGCTGTGCGCTTGCATCACTGGTGTATTTTGCGCTGCTATGTAAAGGTGCCCACCGCCCGGGTGTTGCCCCAGAGGCCAAACTGGTTGGTACTCTGCTGTACAAACTTACCTATTTATCGCCTGTTGCGATAAGCAACGGTGGATCCATCCTGGCCTTTCGAGACCCTTCGAACAGATCGGCCGTTGTGGTCGCGAAACGAGTTGGTGGTGTTTACGTAGTTCAACGAGTTGCACTGAATATTGAAGGCATTTTTCGACTTCGCGTTTCGGGGGATGGCGGACGGCTGCTGGCAAGTTCGATTGCTTCGCGCATTGGGGATGCTGATCCTCGATCAAGCCTGTTTCGAATTAACGTGTCGTCTTGCACGGCGGAGCAGCTAAAAACTAAGACGTCCAACATAGACTACCTGATTGCAATCTCAAGCGAAGGTGATTGTGCAGCGTGTGGCGAGAACAGTAAGACTATAGAAGTTTGGGGAAAGGAAGCTGCGGGTCCATCGCAAGTGATGCAGCCGCCAGGGGTGGTCCACGTGATGGAGTGGAGTAGCGATTCGCGTTACCTGGTGACGGTAGGGGCGGCTCTCCTGGCAGATCGGGGAAAACCGACGTCCGTCAGCTTGTTTAGACTTCGAGAAGGGAAACAACCGCAATGGACCGCCCGTTTGCCACAGGATTGCCATCGGTCGTTTCAGCCATGTGTCGGATACTGTCCGTCAATGGATGAAGTCAAGTACCTGATACAGCTCCCAGAGCGGCGAGGATTTGGGAGTATCTTGCGAATCGGAAAAGGAGAAATAATCGGACGAAACGCAGGTAACCCAGACTGGATAGCTCACGACAATCAGTTGAGGACCAGTAGTGATCTTGGCCGGTTTGCAATGCTCAACGGGTCGCTGCTGAGGTGGTACAGCTACGACAAGCCCGAAAGCCATTACGCAGAAGTAAAGATGCCGTATCAGAAGGCAGTGCTAATGGCTGTCAGCCCAGATGGCCGTACGGTTGTCACAATTGACCCGGAGCGGGAAGTGAATGTCTGGAACGATGGTACCAGCTGACGACTCTTCCCTCGTTCCCACGCTCCGCGTGGGAACGCTTCTGGTCCGCTCCGCGGACGTATCGGTACGTTCCCGTCAATTGACGTCGTTTCCGGTGTCCCGAGGCCGGGCACCGCTACCGTTCCTGCCGCGCTGGCGGTAGCTCAGTACTGATCTTCACCCGGGCGGAGTGCGATCGTCGTGAGGGAATGCCGCAGAGCGGCCGGGGGACGTACCCACGCTGAGCGTGGGTACGAGGGACACTACCCGAGGAAGTTAGCGCTCCGCTGCGCGTCGCGGCTAACGGTTAGTACTCCCGCTTCTTCTTCTTGCCCGGTTCCGGGACCGGGTATTTGCCGTCGGGGCTGGCGACGAGCGGGGCGGGGCCTTCCAGCGTCAGTTCGCCGACGTCCGGCGCGAACTCGTGGTCGCAGTTCAGCATGTCGGCGTACTTGATCACCTGGCCGGTGTGGCTGGCCATTCGGCCCATCGCCGTCACCAGGCTCGCGTCGGCGCCGCGCTTCCCCTCG
>JAIBBI010000277.1 GCA_019694755.1 Gemmataceae bacterium | reverse complement strand
CAACGCCCAGCGCGGCGCGTGCTATCCGCGTCAGATCGGCACGAGCGATATGGTTGCTGTTGAAGTCGACCCCGCCATTCCGGTGGCCAGTGGCTCCTTCACCAAGGTGACCGCCCCGAGCGTCGGTAGCCACACCATTGCCGTCACCTACACCGACGACGTCGCCATGAACCTGGCGTCGATCCAGAACAACAGCAAGGCCGTCCGCATCACCGGGCCGAACGGCTTCAACGTGCTGGCCACCTACGTCAGCGCGACTCCGGGTACCGGCGCGAAGTCGGAAACCGTCACGTACTCCTTCGCCCCTCCGGGCGGTGGCTGGGACAACGGCGACGACGGTTTCTACACCGTGAGCATCGAGCCGAACCAGATCAGCGACGGTACGAATTTCGTGACCGCCGCGGCCGTCAATACGCTGCAAGTCGCGATTCCCAAGACCTTCATCGTCGATACCGTCGATGACACCGACGACGGCAACTACACGGTGAACAACCTCTCGATCCGCGAAGCGATTAAGCTGGCCAACCAGAACGTCGGCGTGAGCGATTTGATCACCTTCAGCCCGACGGTCTTCTCGTCGCCCGTCACGATCACGCTGTTCGGCGGCGAAATGTTCATCACCGACCCGGTGACCATGACCGGGCCCGGCACGGCCAACCTCATCATCGACGGCGGATTGAACAGCCGCCTCCTGACCGTCAGCCCCGGCGTCGGCTACTGGGGAAGTACCGTCACCATCACCGGCATGACCTTCGCCAACGGGCGGCAGTTCCCGTCGGTGGCCGGCACGGCGGCGGGCATCACCAACGAGACCGCCTCGCTGGTGATCGACGGCTGCGAACTGTACGGCAACAGTAACAACAGCGCGGGCGGCGCAATCATTCTCAACAACCACTGGGCCAGCCTGACGCTGAAGAATAGCTACCTGCACCACAACTCTTCGTTCCAGGGGGCGGGCGTTCTTATCGGCAACAACGGCTCCGCGGTGTCGTCGGTCCCCAACACCGTCCAGGTGGTGATCCAGAACACGATCTTCGACTCCAACACCAGCCAGACCAGCGCCACCTCCAACGGCGGCAGCGGGGCGGGGGTCTTCTCCCTGGGTGGTGCATCGATCACCATCGACAACAGCACGTTCACGAACAACACGGTCGGCACCAGCGGCGGCGCGATCGGCGTGACCGGCGTGAGTTCTCTCACGATGCAGAACAGCACCGTGTCCAACAACGCGGCCGTGGGCCTCAGCGCGTCCGGCTTCACCGGGGGCGGTAACGGCGGCGGCCTCTACTTCGGCTCCTCGGCCACGGCCACGCTGACCTCCAACACCATTACCAACAATTTCGCCGGTAGCCCGGACATCGCGTTCCCGTCTTCGGGCGGCAACGGCGGCGGTATCAACGTCGCGGGTGGAGCCCTTCTGACCATCAACGGCGGCACTCTGAACAACAACACGGGCAACGCGACCTCGACCACCGGCGGCGGCGGCGGCCTGTTCCTGGCCGGCTCCGCCACCGTCTCCCTCAACAACGCGACGATTGCCGGCAACGTCGCCAAGTCGCTCGGCGGCGGCGTCATGGCATCGGCCCTGACCACGGCCGCCACGGCCTCCGGCACGCTGTACATCACCGGCAGCACGATCTCCGGCAACACGTCGCAGTCGGCCGCGGCCAATACGGGCGGTGGCGGCCTCTTCGTCAACGGCACCGGCGGCATGACGCTGATCACCAACTCCACGATCTCCGGCAACTCCGCCGGCTTCATGGGCGGCGGTATCCTCGCCGGCGGCAGCACCGCGATGAGCGGCAACCTGACCATTCGCAACAGCACCATCGCCAACAACACCGCTCAGCTCTCCGGCGGTGGCATCAACTTCAACTCGACTTCGACGACCGCCACGATCACGCTGACCCTCAACAGCTCGATCGTATCCAACAACACCGGCCCGTCCGGCACGGACCTGTTCACCAACTCGACGAAGGCGAACATCAACGCCATCAGCAGCCTCGTCGGTTCCAATGCCGGCGGGTTCGGTACCGGCACCGTGACCGGCGCGCCGATCATCGGCGGGGCCAACCTCGGGGCGCTGGCAAGCAACGGCGGCCCGACCCAAACCCATGCTCTGAATGCCGGCAGCCTTGCCATCAACGCCGGCTCGGCCAACACCAACGTCCTGACCACCGTCAACGGAGCAGTCGGCGCGGCGACAACCACGACCTCCATTACCGTCAACAGCGCGACCCAGCTCGGCGTGGGCCAGCGAATCATCATCGACTCCGAAGTGATGACCGTCGCGTCGGTCATCTCGGCGACGTCGATCACCGTCAACCGGGCCCAGGAAGGCACGACGGCCGCGACCCACGCGGTCGGTGCCAACATTTCGTTCGTTGCCGCCCTGCCGGCGACCGACCAGCGTGGTGTGGGCTTCAGCCGCAACTCCGGCGGTTCGGTCGACATCGGGGCCTTCGAAGTCCAGTCGGCGGCGGCCAAGATCACCGGCGTGCAGATCAACGACGGCTCGGCCCAGCGGTCGCGCGTGCTCAGCCTCAAGGTGTCGTTCGACCAGGCCGTCACCCTGCCGGTCAACCCGGCCAACGCCTTCACCCTCACGCGGGTGAGCGACAATGCCGTGATCGGTCTCAACGCGATTCAGTCCGGCAACAATGTCACCCTCACCTTTACCCCCGGCAGTGCCGTCGAATTCAACTCGCTGGCCGACGGGCGGTACACGCTGACCGTGCTCGCCGCACAGGTCAACGGCGGCAACTTCGACGGCGACGGCAACGGCACCGCCGGCGACAACTACGTCCTGAACTCCACGCCCTATGTCAACGCACTGACGCCCGCGACCGGTATCTTCCGGCTCTTCGGCGACGGCACCGGCAATGGCAAGGTCGAGTCGGACGACTTCCTCCAGTTCCGGCTGGCGTTCCTGTCGTCCAACGTGGCCTTCGACTATGACGGCTCGGGCCAGGTCGATTCGAGCGACTTCCTGCAGTTCCGACTCAACTTCCTCAAACAGATCGTCTGATCGATCGATCCTGTGAACATCCTTTCCGGGCCGGGCTCCGCATCTCGCGGGTCCCGGCCCGGATCTTTTTTGTGCCGAGCACCAAATCGCACCCGGATGGTTGTTAATCCGTATTGCGGAGGTGCAGTTTTGCTCGGGA
>JAIBBI010000014.1 GCA_019694755.1 Gemmataceae bacterium | reverse complement strand
TTCTCTCAGCCCTTTACGACCGACTTTTCCCGCATCATCTCTTCGATCGCGTGCAGTTTGGAGCTGACGTTCAGCACGTTCTCCATGTGAAACTCGTGCGAGTGGGCCCCGGACGTGCGGACGATCAGGTCGCCACTGCCCAGACCGAGAATCCAGTGGCGAAACAGGTCGTCACGCTGCCGCTGGATCACCATGCCCATCGTGTCGTAGGCTGTCTCGCCGCCGCCAATTTCCAGGCACACCTTGAGTTGGCCGGGAGTGAAGACCATGTAGATCTGCCGGTCGAAGAAATACATGGTGAACAGCCAGACCACGAACAGCCCCAGGCCGATGAACAGGTAGCCGGCCAGGTTGATGTGGATGTGCAGGTCGCCCAGCGCGGAGAAGATCTTGTTCCACCAGCCGTCGACGAGCGAAATGATGATGGTCCCCAATCCCAGGATTACGATCACAATCACCGACCAGAGCCCGCGGAGCGGAACATTGGTGATGATGGCGACCAGGAGGAATACGATCACGAAGATCGCGCCGATGCTGTGATTGGGGGAAATCCGGACCTTGAACGGGCTGCCCGTCGAATCGGCCTGTCGCTTGACCGCGTCATCGAGGTACGGCAGAGGCTTGGCCGTCTTGGCCGAAATGACGTACTGGCCGACTTCTTCCTTGACCGTGGAATCCGCGGGAATGATGGCGAGCCGCTGGCCGTCGTACCAGGTCATCGTGGCGAAGATGAAGCACACGAGCCAGACGGGCCACCAGTAGAAGAGCTTCGTGTGGCCATAAATGCGGAGTTCCCGTTCCTCCGGGGCGGGCGGTTTTGGCGGCGTAGGTGCGGTCGACATGATTCTCGGGTCCTCCGGGTCTGACGGGTAGTTCGCTGCCGCGTTTGATTCCTTTGATACGTCTGCGGGCCGGGCCGCCCACTAGGAACCGCCCGCGAGGCGCACCTGCACCTCGTCGCCGACCTGCCGGACCTCGTATGCGGGGATTTTGATCCGCGGGTTGTTCATCCACGTTCCGTCAGCCACGCGGAACCGCCAGGCGTGCCACCGGCAGGTGACCACGCCGTCTTCGAGTTCCCCGTCGGAGAGCGATGCGCCCATGTGCGGGCAGACGTCGGAGATGGCGCAGAGCGTGCCCGCGTCGTCGAACACGGCGATCAGCTTGCCGCCGGCCTCGACCGTCTTGCCGCCACCCGGCGGGATCTCGCCGCGCCGGCAGACTGTGACAAACTCCTCCATCGTTGACCCTCGCCCGGCGATTACCAAGATTGTATCTGCCGGGCGGAGACGGGGAGCAGCACACCATGATTGAAGTCGAGACGAAATACGCCCTCGCCGACCCGGCCGGGTTCGCCGCCCGACTCGCCGGCTGGGCTGAACTCTCCCCCCGTCGCGACGAGGATCAGTATTTCAACGCCCCGGACCGCGATTTCGCCCGCACCGACGAGGCGTTCCGCATCCGCAGCATCGGCAACACCAACGTGGTGACGTACAAGGGGCCGAAGTTCGACACGCAGACCAAGTCGCGTTTCGAACTCGAGTTGCCGATAGGCGATGGGCCCGAAGAGGCGGCCCGTTGGCGTGCAATGTTTGTCCGGCTCGGCTATCGGCCCACCGGTATCGTCCGCAAGCATCGGCGCATCTTCACAACAAGTCGCGACGGCTTCGAAATCCAGGCGACCATCGACACGGTCGACGGAGTCGGGACGTATGCCGAACTCGAGATCGTAACGGATGATTCGCGTTACCCGGCCGCCCGCGATTTGATCCTCACGCTGGCCGGCGAACTGGGCCTGACGCAACTCGAACGGCGATCCTACATCAGCCTGCTGCTCCAGAAGTCTGCCAGCACCCGCGAGCCGAAGCAACTCGACGACGTCGCCGCCCTGCGGAAGTTCGTGGCCGGTTGTCGTCGGGACCGGAAGAAGATCGGCTTCGTACCCACGATGGGCGCTCTGCACGCGGGCCATGCCGCCCTCATCGAGCGGGCGAAGGCCCAGTGCGACTGCGTGATCGTCTCCATCTTCGTGAACCCGACGCAGTTTGGGCCCAACGAAGATTACACGCGCTACCCGCGGACGCTGGAGGCCGACCGTGAGCTGTGCCGGTCGTTGGGCGTCGATGGAATCTTCGTGCCGGCGGCCGACGAGGTGTATCCGCCGGGCTTTGTGACGTACGTCGATCCCGGTCCTATTGCGACAGTCTTCGAGGGGGCGATCCGACCCGGCCACTTCCGCGGCGTGGCAACCGTGGTGCTCAAGTTGTTTCAGATGGTGCAGCCCGACGCCACTTACTTCGGACAGAAAGACGCACAACAGGTCGCAGTCGTCGGCCGGTTGATTCGCGACTGCAATCTCCCCATCGAGTTCGTCGTGGTGCCGACGATCCGCGAGCAGGACGGTCTGGCCCTGAGTTCGCGAAACCGTTATCTTGACCCGACGCAACGGTCCAATGCCACGGTTTTGTACCGCGCCCTGTCGGCCGCACGTGCCGACTGGAAGGCGGGAGAGCGTGACCCGGCCCGGCTGCGAGCGACGATGGCGCGGGAAGCGGTCGTGCCCGGCGTGCAACTCGATTATGCCGAGGTCGTCGACCCCGACTCGTTCGCCGCCCCTTCTTCCGGCGGCCGGGCCCTTGCCGTGATCGCCGCCCGATTCGGCACGACACGGCTGATCGACAATCTGGAACTGACTACCGAATAACCGCTTCGGGTGACGAGTGAGCCATCCACTGTTCGGCCCTGAAATCCGGATGATGCTCGACGAGGACGACTCGGAGGGCCTGCGGGAGTTCTGCGCCAACCTTCACCCCGCCACCGTGGCAGAAGCCCTCGAAGAACTCGACACGGATCAGGTCTGGAAGGTGATCGGCCACGCGGCCATCCGCGATCAGGCCAACGTCTTCGAGTACTTCCCGCTCGAACGGCAAGTCGAGATCGCCGAGGGCGGCGGGCAGTCACAGATGGCCCGACTCATCGAGCAGATGTCGCACGACGACCGTGTCGACCTGCTGCGCCGGTTGCCGCCCCGCGTCGCCGACGGCCTGCTCCGCCTCGTGGACGAAGCCGATCGTAAGGACATCGCCACGATGATGGCCTTCGCCGAAGGCACCGTCGGCGCGATCATGACGACGAATTACGCCTGGCTGCCCGCACACCTGCGGGCCGGCGAGGCGATCGACCGCCTGCGATTGCTCGCGCCGAATTCCGAAACGATCTATTATATCTACGTTCTCGAGGAGCCGACCCGAAAGCTGTTGGGTGTGGTATCGCTGCGCGACCTGATTCTGAACCCCCGGCAGATGCCCGTCCGCGAGTTGATGGAGACCGACCCGGTCACGCTGAAAGCCAGCGACGACCGGGAACGGGCGGCCCAGGAACTGGCCCGCTACGACTTCCTTGCTCTGCCGGTGGTCGACGACGACAACCGCCTCGTCGGTATCGTGACCCACGACGACGTGATCGACGTGGTCGTGGAAGAAGCCACCGAAGCCGTTCACAAGATGGGCGGCCTCGGGCCGCTCGCGGAAAACTACCTCGAAGCCGACTTCGTCACCGTCTGGCGGACCCGTGCGTTCTGGCTGTCGTGTCTCTTCGGTGCGGAGTTGTTCACCTTCACCGCGCTGGCGTTTTTCGAGGGCGAGATCGGAAAGCTTGTGGTGCTGAGCCTGTTCGTCCCGCTGTGCATTTCGACGGGCGGAAATTCCGGCTCGCAGGCCGCCACGCTGATTACCCGCGCCATGGCCCTCGGGCAACTCGGCCCGGGTGACTGGTGGCGGGTGTTCCGCCATGAGTTGCTGATGGGCCTGGTGCTCGGGCTGACGCTCGGCGGCATCGGCTTCGTCCGCGGTACGCTGACCCCGGAATCGACTCGCGGCGGCGACAAGGACGTGGACGCGGCTCTCATGATCAAGCTGCCGGCCGGTAAGGAGATCACTCGGGGCGCGGACGGCGTCATCGAGCTCCCCGAAGGTTCCGCGCTGATCTACCCGGAACACAGTTTCCGACGGATCGCGTTGCCCGGAGGGGCGTCGCCCGATCTGGTCCGCGAGGGTGACGCGACGATTCTTCGAGTACCGGAACACGCCAAGTTGCTCCAGCCGCCCGTTGACCGCTGGCGTCTGGGCGTCGTCATCGCGCTGGCCGTGTTCGGCATCTGTCTGTGGGGCACGATCATCGGCTCCATGCTGCCGCTCGTGTTCCGGCAGTTCGGCGTCGACCCCGGCATCGCGTCGAGTCCGTTCGTCGCCACCTTTGTCGATGTGACCGGCATCGTGATCTATTTCTCCATCGCCAAGGCCTTCCTTCTCAACTGATCGGGGCAGCCATGTGGTGCGTGCCACTCGCTTTTCTCATACTGCAGACGCCGCCCGAGCCGAACGCCCCCCGCTGGGAGTCGGCCATGAAGGCGTTCGAGGAGAAAGACGCGAAAGCGATGCCGGAGCCGGGCGGCGTCGTCTTCGTCGGCAGCAGCACCATCCGGCTGTGGAAGCTCGACGAGAGTTTTCCCGGGAAGAAGTACGTCAACCGCGGGTTCGGCGGCTCGCAACTCAGCGACAGTGTGCAATATGCCGACCGCATCGTGACGAAGTACAAGCCGGCGACGATCGTGCTGTATGCCGGCGACAACGACATCGCCGGCGGTCGGACGCCCGAGCGCGTTCGCGACGATTACAAGGCATTTGTCGCGGCCGTCCGGAGCAAGCTGCCCGAATCCCGGATTATCTTCCTCGGCATCAAGCCCAGCCCCCGGCGATGGGAGTTCCGCGAGAAGTTCCAGAAGTGCAACCAGTTGGTCCGCGAGGTCCAGAAGGGTGACTCCCGGCAGATCTACGTCGACACCTGGGACTGCATGCTCGGCCCGGACGGCCAGCCCCGGAAGGAGTTGTACCTCGTCGACACCTTGCACATGTCGGTCAAAGGCTACGAAATCTGGAACAAGCTCCTTGCCCCGCACCTCGAAAAATAGTCCGTTACTCGTCGACGTGCAGCGGGCCGAGGTGGAGCGTCTGGTTCAGTGACTTGACCCTGCGTTTGCCGGCGTCTTCGACCACGACGGATACGCCGCAGTTGTCGAGCGATACCGACCGCCCGTGCCTCATCGGCAGTCCCAATGTCGCGGCCAGGAAGGTTCGGTTGACGACGTGATGCGACACGACGAGAAACGACTCCCCGACGTGTCGGGCGAACAGCTCATCGAATGCCGGGAGGACTCGGGTGATAACCTGCTCGAAGTTTTCGCCGCCTGGATACCCGTCGGCAGCCGGGTCCGCCATGTAGCGGGCAAACGCCTCGGCATCGTCGCGGCGGATGGTGTCCCAGTCGACGCCCTCCCATCGGCCTACGTTGCACTCAATCAGGGCATCGACGGGGATAGGCTCCCGGTATGGCGCGATGATCTCGGCCGTGCGTACCGCGCGGATCAACGGCGAGCAGTATGTGGCCGCGAATGACACCTCGGCCAGGGCAGAGCGGGTTGCCTCCGCCTGCCGCACGCCGAGCGGGTCGAGCGCTACATCGCTGCGGCCCTGCAGGCGGGCCGGCTTTTGCAGATTGGCGGGGGTCGCGCCGTGGCGGACCAGATACATGCGGGTGCGTGCGGTCAACGGACAGCCGGCCTTTCCGGGCGAGCGAGTTTCACCACCAGCCGTTCCAGGATCAATCGATCGGGCAACGCGCTCGACCCCTTGAATGCCAGGTCCGTTTCCACGAGCCAGTCGTAGATCTGGTCCATTCGGCGTTTGCCCAGATGCCGAAGTTGCTTTTCGACGCCCTCGCGGGCAAAGGGTGGCACGCCGGCCTCAGCCATCGCGGATGTGATCGGCATCCCCCGGCGGACTCCCCGGCTGACGGCCGCTAGGCGGCGCATCTGCCAACTGAACGCGCCGAGAATCGCCAGGGGCGCGTGGTCCTGCTCCAGCAGCCGACCGAGAATCGTCAGCGCGTCGCCGACTCGTCCCGCGCCGATGGCGTCGAAGATCTTGAACGTCTCGGCTTCGCGAGTCCGGCCGACAAGCTGGTCGACCGTGTCCTTGCCGATCTGCTTCTTATCCCCGACGAAGGTCGCGAGCTTGGCGATTTCCTGATCGAGTTGGCCGAGGACCGGTCCCACAAGTTCGACGAGCCAGTCGGCCGCGTCGACCGAGAGTTCTTTTTGATACGTGGACTTGGCCCAGTCACGGCACCAGCCGGCCGGACGCGAGGGCCCCTTGGCGACTATGGTCGCCGTCTCGGGGACTGCTTTCGCGAGCTTGGTGTTCGCCGGCCAGGTGCGGACGTCCAGGATCAGCGTGCCGGGGCCATTCGCCGCCTTCACGTAATCTTCGAGTTTGGGCCGGTACTTGGTGACGAACGGGTCCGCCTGCTCGATGATGACGACCCGCCGGGGGCTGAGAAACGGGAGCGTGTCGAGTTCGGAGCGGACCTTCGACCAGTCGGCTGATTCCCCCTCGAACGTAGTCAGCGCGAAAGCCGGGTCAGCGTCCTCGAGGAGTTCGCCGACCACGCGCGAGCGGACAAGTCGTTTCAGGAAGTCTTCGTCGCCGGTCACGACGAGCAGCGGCGCGGGTGCGATGGCCTTGGCTTTGTCGAGATAAGCGAGGGCATCCATGGTCATGCCCCGAGGAACTGATCGACGAGGCGGCGCGGCGCACCAATGTCGGCAAAATGCAACTCGCCGACGTAGTCGCGGGCGTGGTTGTGCAGGAAGCCCTGTTTCATGCCCACGAGGCTCAGCGTGTGCGTGGCGTGCACACAAGGCCCCAGTGGCAATCCGGTGTCGGCATCGAGACCGCTGGGCACGTCGATGGCCAGGACCTTCGTGCCGCTGGAGTTGATCGCCAGGACGACCGCGTCGAAGGGCGAAGTGAGCGGGCGATCCAGCCCCGTGCCAAACAGAGCGTCGACGATCCACCCGAAGCGGTCAAACGCGGGCACGGCGGGGCCGACGGTGATCGGTAGGCCCATCCGGTCGATGACGCGGTAATTGGTGACGGCATCGGCCGCGGTCGGCGGCGCAAAGGCGAAGACGTGGGCGGTCTGACCGAGTCGGTCGAGGTGCCGGGCCATTGCATAGCCGTCGCCACCATTGTTTCCGGGGCCGCAGGCGATGGCGACCCGCTCCCGCGCGGGATTCAGGCGTGCAAGCAACTCGGCCGCATTCCGTGCGGCGTTTTCCATCAGCACGATGCCGGGCAGGCCGAACTCTTCAATCGCCCGGCGGTCCAATTCGCGGACTGCGGCGCGGGTCAACGGCATGTCGCAGCCCCCGCCCGATGCCGGCGAACGAGTTCGACGTATTGCCGGGCGGTCGCCTGGATGCCGTCGAGTTTCCCGGCCGCGATGGCGGCCCCGTCGGAGAGCGGGCCGCCGATGCCAATGCCCACCGCCCCGGAATGCAGGAACCCCTCGGCCATTTCGAGACTCAGATTGCCCGTCGGGATCAGGCGAACCTGGGGCATGGGCCGGCGCACGGAATCGAAGAACCGCGGTCCGAGCACTTCGGCGGGAAACACCTTCACAATGTCTGCGCCACAATCCCAGGCGGTAAGGATTTCAGTCGGGGTGAACGCGCCGGGGACGGAGATCTTCCCGAACCGTCGGGCCGTTTGGACGACGGCGGGGTCGAATGTCGGCGAGACGAGGATCTCGGCCCCCGCGTCGAGGGCAAGCCGGGCGGTCGCTTCGTCGAGCACGGTGCCCGCACCGACGATGACATTGGCCGGCAACGCGCGGCGCACGGTCCGGATCACATTCAATGCGTCGGGGATGGTCAGCGTGATTTCGAAGAGCGAAATGCCGGCTTCGTGAATGGCGTGTGCGGCTTCGACGATACCTGCGTTGGTCGGCGTGCGCAGGATCGCTACCAGTCCGCGGTCGAGGACGGCGCGAAGTAGTTCGTCGTGACTCATCCGGCTATTGTCGGGCCGAGCGGTCCGCCGACTACCCGATCTGTTCGATCAGCGACTGTGTTTTCACGACGGTCCGCTCGTCGGGAAACGTATGAATGGTGGCGATGACGAGATTCCCTTCCCAGCTTTCGGTGGTCACGAAGCCGAGCGGCGACAACGCCCAGCGGTTGTGCGGCCGAAAGTTGTGCAGCAGCCCGCGCTTGAGGCTGTCGCCCAGGATCTCTTCGTGAATGTGGGAATAGACTTCTTCGGTCAGTGTCTCGACCTGAAAGCTGCACTGATAGTGCAGGCGTTTGCCCGAGATGAAGGAGGCCGTGCGTTCGCCGCGGATCCGGTGATTGACGCGGGCCCGGCCGACGGGCAGGGGCGCGTCGTCGGCCGCCGCCACCTCTGTGAAATGGCCGAACCGGTTCGTCCACGACATGACGTGCCCGGTGCGCGTGATGCGGACTGTCAGTACGAAGTCGCGTCGCTCGACGGTACGGACCGACAGCGTCTCGAAAAGCTCGGGGTGGACCGGCCGATCGTAGAGTTGAAACACCAGGTTGCCCACGCGGGGCCGGACGTCGGTTGCTTCCATGGCGAGACCCGGTCGGGCGACGTGACCGATCATATCGCAGGCGGGCCGACGACTCAATGCGGGTTGAAACTGGCGGAAGAGTGGACAGAAAAAGAAAGCGGGGGTGATCCGCTGGATCACCCCCGCCCGTTCCATTTCATAATGGAAGAGTTTTTTACTTGCTGGCGACCGTCGTGGCGAAGTCGGCGTCGGTCAGGGTCAGCGTGGCGACTTCGCCAGCGCGAACCGCGAGGACGCGGGCCGTGGTCTTCTTGCCGTCGAGTTCGGCGGTGACGGTGTAGCTGTGCTCCACGCCGGCGGTCAGGGCCGGGGTCGTGAAGTTGCGGGTGCTGCCGGTCGCGGTCGTGGCCGCACCGTCAAAGAACACCTTCGCGTTGGCGGGGACGTTGATGCAGACGGTAGCCGGCATGTCAGCCGAGGCCACCGCGCCGACGACCACGCCACCCTGGCAGGCCATGCCGCCGGTGCAGCCGACAACCACGCCGGTGCAGCCGCCGTAGCAGGCGTTGCCGCCGTGGCAGCCGCAGCACGAGTTGCCGCCGTGGCAACCGCGGTTGCGGAAGCGGCTGAAGAGACCGTGACCGCCGTGGCAGCCGTTGCACGAGTTGCCGCCGTAGCAGCCATTGCAGGCGTAGCCACGGCAACCGCCGTTGCAGCCCACGCAGCCATTGGCGACACCACGGCAACCGCCGTGACAGCCACCGTAGCAGCTCACCGCAACGCCCTGGCAGCCGTTGCAGCCGTGGCAACCGCGGTTGCCACCGAACGACGGCATTTCGGGCGCGCCGCTCATCACCATCATCATTACGACACTGTACATGCACTTACCTCCTGGAGGAAACTCATGAACCCGGATGATGCCAACCGCGGCATATCCGGAACCGGTTCTTAGGTTGTTTGGGGTGCGGCAGGCACGTCCGGGGTCCAGTCCTTGAACGCCCCGCCTGCGAAGGCGTCGGGGCAACTTTTCCGATTGAGTCAACTCAACTGGATGGTGAAGATGGTAAAAATGGCAAAGCCCAATGTCAAGGCCCCAAGTAATAGATTCCCCAGTTTGTTTAAACTACCATTCGTGGAACGTTTTTTGCTGACAGTTCCGCGCGTGCCGTACCGGCGGAATCGGACCGCGCAAGTCTTGATCCTATTTCTCTCCCGTTATTGGGTGGAAACCGGTAGCTGGCGACCGAATTTCAAGGGTTCACGCCAAGTCGAGGGCCGATACGCTAAACAGTCGCGCGACTTGCGAGGGAGAAAACACCATGAATGAGCCGTCGGCCGATCCCGGCCGGGGAGACTTCTCGAACCCGGATCGGGCGGCGATCATCGGCTTGGTCGTCACGGCAGCCGGGGGCGTACTCGGTGCCCCATTCCGCACGAACGATCCGCCGGGCTATGTCTCGGTCGCGGCCATGGCCGTCATCGTTTTCGGCTTGATCGTCACCGGTATCGGAATTGCCCGCAAACCCCGCTCGATTCCCGGGTTGCTTCTCGGGGCGGGCGCAAGTGCACTCGCTTGGCTGGGCTGCCACGTCGCGTGGGATTCGTACCACCTGTTGACCGGCGTCATGACAGCGGTCGCCCTTGTTGCGTCGCTCGTGCTTCTGATGCCGCGAACCGGCCGCCGACTTTTCGTCAGTGGTCTCGTCGCTTTCCACTTCTGTGGCGTCATGGCCTCGATTACTTCGCCCGCGCCCCAGTCGTGGATCTCGCTCTGGTCGTGGACCACGCTATTCCGGCCGCATCTGGTGTTCTGCTACACCAACAATGCCTATCAGTTTTACTCGCCCGAACCCGGTCCCGCGAACCTGCTCTGGTTCTGCATCGAAGGCCACGACGGGCGGAAAGCGTGGTTCAAGATTCCGCGGAAGCCCGAGACCCGGCTCGATCCCCTCGGCGTCGAGTACTTCCGCCGGCTGTCTATCACCGAGTCGGCTAATCAGAACTATTCCCTCGCCGCCGTCCCGCAGCAGGCGCTGGACCGCCGGTATCAGGCCGTGCAGCAGATTCCGATGCACCCGGAGATTCCCACGCAGTCACAGTACCGCCTGCCGCAGGACAACGTCCGCCGCTGGATCGCTTCTTACGTCCGGCACGTGGGGCAGATGTACGGCGGGGCGGAGAAGGTCAAGTCGATCCGCCTGTACCGCGTCATGCACCAACCGCTCGATGTCGGAATGTTCCGGGCGGGCGAGGACCCGTTTGCCAAGTGGACCTACCTGCCTTACTTCCTCGGCGAATACGACGTCGACGGAAACCTCAACGACCCGTACGACCCGACATTATTCTGGCTGGTCCCGATTGTCCGCAAGACTCCTTCTCTGGCCGGCATCGCCCGCCAGAAGGGCGCTCCCGTGGAAGTCGATAACTACCTGGCCCGGCACGCCGGCAGCGATCCGTTCGAGGAGGACACCGATGCACGCAGCAAGTGACGATGTCGGTCTGATTCGCCGGATGTGGGCGGGGTGGTCCTGGTTCTGGTTTACGCCCGCCGACCCGACGCCGCTCTGCTTCATGCGGATCGTCGTCGGCCTTCTGACGCTCTACGTCCACGTGGCGTACACCTTCGACCTCGAGGCGTTTTTCGGGCCCAAGGGCTGGTGCGATCAGACGGAGAGCAACCTCACCCGCCGCGAACTCCCTCACCTGCGCGTCCGCTGGGACTGGACCGAGGAGAACTACTACTTCCGCATGCCGCTCGACAAACGGCAGCGGAACCTCGTCCGCGACCTGATGTTCAACATCCTGAAATCGCCCGAGCCGGACCGGGTGCTGATGTTCATGCACAGTCTCGGGCTTGCCGGCAACGAGCGCGACGAGTTGCTCCGCTACCTCCGCGACATGCCCACGGACAAAGCCGAGCGCGACGCGTCGCTCCAGGCGCTCCTCGACGAGAAGCTCCCCGAGGAAGAAAAGAGCCTGCTACCCAAATTCTTCCTGCGCCAGACCACGCTCGAATCGCGGCAGAGCTTCGCGGCCGAGGCGAAACGGTTCCAGGACCTGCTGCCCGCGGGTAAGGACGATCGCCGGATTCTCGTTCAGCTTCTGCTCGATACCTCGCCCATCGATTGGCAGGCGTTCCAGGACTTCGTCCGCAACCTCCAGGGAATGAGCCCGGCCGAGCGCGACGAATTCATGGCCTACTTCATGACCTGGGCGATTCCGAAATCGGTGACGCACACGGTGGGCATGAGTCAATTCTCGCCGTGGTTCCACGTCACGGATCTTCGCATCCTCTGGCTGCTGCACGGGCTGCACATTCTGGCGATCATTGCGTTCCTCGTCGGCTGGCAGACGCGGGTATCCAACGTGCTCACATGGTTTGTCGGCCTGGCGTACATTCATCGCGCTCAGCCGTACCTCTTCGGCCAGGACACGATGATGAACCTCGCCCACTTCTACCTGATGTTCAGCCCGTGCGGTGCGCGGTGGTCGGTCGACCGCTGGTTGGAGCGGAAGCGGGCGCAGGAGCGCGGCGAACAGGCCCCGCCGGTCCGGCCCAGCATCTCGGCCGGGTTTGTAATCCGCGTATTCCAGGTGCAGTACTGCTTCATGTACATGTCGGCCGGGCTCTCCAAGCTCAAGGGGCCGAGCTGGTGGAACGGCACTGCTCTGTTCGGCTGCCTCAACAATCCCGAGTTCAGCCCGATGCACATGTCGCTTTACCGCGACTTCGTCCGCTGGATGTGCGAGCATCGCATCGCCTTCGAACTGTTCAACACGGGCGTCGTCGTGTTCACGCTTCTACTTGAGATCGCCTTTCCGTTCGTGGTCTGGACGCGGTTGCGACCCGTTGTGGTCGCGTGCGCGATCCTGCTGCACATGGGGATCGCGATCCTGATGGGGCTCAACATCTTCAGCATGTACATGTTCGCGCTGCTACTGGCGTGGTTTCCGCCGGCGACGATCAACAACGTCTTCGGTTGGGACGATGCCTGCGTGGAACAGTCGTAACGACTGGCGAAACGGCGCAGGTTCGCCGCGTTGCCGGTTTTGCTGAAGTTCTCCGGCCTGTTGATTCGATGACAAGCATGCCGGTCGGAGTCCGCGCCGCCGGCCGGGGGATCGCGCGGACAGCAGGGAGGAGCGTCCGCGATGTTGACCCGCGCCGTCGCTCTCGGCATGCTGCTCGCCGCCGCGTCCGGTGCGCGGGCCCAGCAGCCGCCCGCCGGCGTCCCGGAGTTTCACACGAAGCTCCCCGGTCTCTCGATCCCGTTCTCGTCCAGCGTGCTCGGTTCCCGCGTCCGCGATGTCGAGTTATACGTCTCCACGGACCGGGGCAGGACATGGACCTACGTCACCCAGCAGCAGATCAGCGGGCGTAAGGAAGACAACCGTTTCCGCTACAGCGCCCCCAGCGACGGTGCGTACTGGTTTGCCGTCCGCTCCATCGACCAGGCAGGTACCGCCAGCCCGCCGTCGGTCGAGCAACTTCAGCCCGGCCTCGTCGTTCACCTCGACCGGCGCGCTCCGCTGATTCAGCTCCGAGCACTCACTCAAACCGAAGCCAGCAAGGTCGGCGTCGAATGGGACATTCGCGAAGAGAATCTGGACAAGAACCGATTCGCCTTCGAGTATCGCGTGCCCGGCGTTTCCGACTGGGTGCCGCAGGTTGTCCGGGCCGAGCCCACCGGAACGCAGTTCTTCCAACTCACGACCGCGCCGCGCATCGAAGTCCGGCTGCGCGTCGCCGACCTTGCCGGGAACGAGGCCGAAGCGACGCTGTCGTTGAGCCCGGGCGGGGGCAATGCCGCGGCCACGAGCAATAACTCCGGTGCGTCCGATTTGCCGCCCCCGCCGTCGTCGCCCGGGGGCAATAACCAACCTGCGACCAACCCGGGCCGGCCCGGAATCAATTACATCAACACGACTCAGCTCGCGATTCCCTTTCGCATCTCCAACGTCGGCGTGTCGGGCGTCCCCGTCATGGAACTTTGGGTGACTCGCGATCAGGGTCGGCATTGGCAGAAGATCCCGCGGGGCTCCGACGACAACGCCTCGCTACCCGCGACGCCGGGGGACGGCGAAACGATCAGCAAACTCTTCAGCTATGCCGCACCAGGCGAAGGGCTCTACGGCTTCACTGTCGTGGTCCGCTCGGGTGTCGGTATCGGCGACCCCGACCCGAAACCCGGCGATCCGCCGCGCAAGTTGGTGGAGGTCGACACCACCAAACCGGAAGTCACGGTCAACGTGTTTCCGGGTTCGGCCCAGGATGTTCGCAATGTCACGATCGAGTGGACGTCGAAGGACAAGAACCTGGGCGACCGACCGGTGACGTTGCTCTGGTGCAAAACCCGCGACGGGGCCGACTGGGAGCCGATCATCGGCGACCTCGACTCGAAGGGGCGATACGTCTGGGCCGTACCGGATGCCGGGCCGTTCCAGTTCTATGTTCGGGCCCAGGCGGTGGACAAGGCGAAAAACATCGGCTCGGCCACGCATCCGCAACTCGTGACCGTGGACCTCAATCGGCCACGTGCCGAACTCGACGACGTCCGCCCACTCGACAAGAAGCCGTAGCCCGACACCTATTCGATCTCGCCGGTAAACCGCTCGATCGCCTCTTTCGCTTCTGCCAGGCCGACGCCCGTCTGTTCGCGATAAAGCTTGATCGCCGCGATCTTCTTCGCGGGATTCATGGCCAGGGCTTTCACTTCGTCCGACAGCGTACCGTCGGCCGGCCTGGTGAATTCGAGCCCGGCGTGCTTCAGCAACATGTCGACTTTGGATTCGATGCGCATGAGTCTGCGTGCGTCGGCCCGGCTGAATTGCCGAATTGCCGTCGATCCGCCCGCCAGCAGGCTGACGATGAGCGCGATCCAGACAAAGTCCCATAGTTCCAGCACGGCAAGCATTTCCGGCCTCGAAGTGAGCAATTGTGGTGCGGTTCCGTCGATGTCGATGCGGGCGGGGATCACCGGGACACGACGTGCCCCGATCGTATTGCAGCGGTCCCTCGATTTTCCGTGAGTGTAGCAACACTGTGGTTGCGCTTCGAGTCAGAAACATGGCAATGAAGCGCGCTCAGTTCCGAAAAGCCCGCGTGGACAACCTTCATGATCGGAGTGAGTATTGTGACTGGCCGGAAGCGACGCGAATCACTTTGAAGGCTTCATGGTGCCCTGTTCGGCCCGCCATTTGGCCGACTCCTCGGGCCGGCCGGTCTCGTCGTACAGTCTCACAAGTCGCTCGACAGCCTTTCCGAGACCGACCCGGTTCGCCGGGGGGATTTTCTCCGCCCGCTTCTTCAGCCCCTCGTAGCCGGACACCAGCAACGGCTCGGCTTCGGCATACTTCTTCTGCTCGATGAGCAATCCGCCGATGATCGACTTCGTGTTAAAAGTTGCCCAATGATCGGGCTCGAACTTCTCGCGCAATGCCAGGCATTCACGCCAACAGATCTCGGCGTCGGTCGTACGGTTCTGCTTCTGAAGGTTGGCCGCTAGTCTACCAAGCCCGGCCATCATGGGCGGGCTGTTTGGTCCGGAAATCCTGCTCTGAATTTCGAGAAACTCCCGATGTATCGTCTCCGCGTCGGTGAGTTTGCCACGGTCCTCGAGGACGAATGAAAGGTTGCCGAGACAACCGAGAGTTTTGGTGTTTGCAGGGCTTGTCTTGCGGGCGATGGTGACGGCATTCCGCAGCGTCTGCTCGGCCTCCGGCTTCTGCCCCTTGCGGAACTGCGCCGCACCGACGCGCGACAGATACATCGCGACATCGATGTGATCCGGACCGAGGTTTTTCGTCGCCAGATCGATCGCCTCCCGGTACAGGTCGATGGCAGGATCGAGTTCATTGAGCCGTTCCCGGGCCACGGCAAGTCCGTTGATTGAATTGGCGAGTTCCAGAGTACCGGCCCGTGTCGCTCGCCGAATTTCAATGGCATCGGTTAGTGTTTTCACGGCTTCGGCCGTGCGGCCCAGGGCGAGTTGGCAATGGCCGAGGTCGTCGAGGCTGGACGCGATGGCTGGTGATCCCGCGGGAAAAAGACTCCGCCTCATTTCGAGCGACTCGCGATACATCGCCTCCGCGCCGGTATGGTCGCCCAGTTTGCTCTTGTCCCGACCCACCGACGCTATCGCACTGGCGACGTCGCGGTGGGGGCCGGGGTAAACCTTCCGGCGAATCTCCAGACATCGCTCGTCCAACGGCAACGCCCCGGCACCGTCTTCCCTCTTCGCAAGTATTACGCCCAGCCGCCACAACACGTCTGCGTATCCGGCATGATTCGGGCCGAGGAGTTTCTCCGCGTCGGCCAGGACGGGGCGGATCAGCGTTTCGGCGTCGTCGAGTCTGCCCATCACGTCGAGGCAGTCGCACAGGTTGCACGCCGCGGAGATCGTCTCCGGGTGCAACGGACCGAAGTTTCTGCGGTGAATGTCCAGCGCCTCCTTGCAGATCGGCTCGGCGTCCGAATGTCGGCCCTGCTCCCGCAAGACAAACCCGATCGAATTCAGGCTTCTGCCGATGGCGATCGTCCCGGACGGGTAAATGCCGCGTCGGATCTCCAGCGCGCGGCGATGGGCCTTTTCCGCGGCATCCAGGTTGCCGCCGGAGCGGTTGTACTCAGTGTGACCGATGATATCGAGCGCGGCCGCCACCCACTCGGTGTCCGGCTTGCCCCGCTTCCCGGCATTTGACACCACTCGCGTCGCGGTGGCATGCGCTTCGCCGTATTGTCCGCTGTGATGGAGGCAGAGCGCGAGATCGACCTGTGCCTCGTCTCCGCGCTCGCTATCCGGGCCGAACTTTGCAGCAATCAGAGTACCGGCCTTGCGCAATTGCTCCTCCGCCGCGCCATGTTCGCCGAGTGATTCGTACACATTTCCGATCGTCCGCCGCAGCTCGGCTTCAGCTTCCGGATCGCCCTCAAGCCTCCCTTCGGCAATACGCCGGGCGGCATCGTCCATCAGATCTTTGAGCAGCTTGCTGTCTCGGCCCTTGGCGACGGCCGGGCCTGCTCCGCCAAGTGTCGCCTTCATGAACGCGGCAATACCCTCCGCTCGGGCCAGTTGCCGTTGTTCGGCCGCCCGGGCCCGCTCCGCCCGGTACAGTCCGATTGACGTGCCGACCAATCCACCGACCAGCGTGAGCAGGATCAGCCCCGCAGCCAGAGCTGGAACTTTGTTTCGCTGAAGGAACTTGCGGACACGGTAGCCCGCACTCGCGGGTCGAGCCTCGACTGGTTCGTTCGACAAGTACCGCTGAACGTCCCGGGCGAGGCCGTTGGCCGTCTCATACCGCCGGTCGCGCTGTTTCTCCAGACACTTCATCACGACCCAGTCGAGTTCGCCGCGGAGCATCGCCGTCAGCGTTCGCGGGTCGGTCTGCCGGACGGCCGCGAGCGACGGAAGCGACTCGTTCGTCGACAATCGCGTACTCGGCTTGGACGGCTCCTCGTGTTGAATGATGCGGAGCATCTCGCCGAGTGCGGCCCGATTCAGCCGGGCTCCGTCGATCGGCCGAAGGCCGGTCAGCAATTCGTACAGCACGACGCCCAGCGAATAGATGTCGGTGCGGGTGTCGACGAATTCATCGCTGAGGCCCGCCTGCTCGGGCGACATGTACTCCAGCGTGCCGACGACAGTGCCGTGCTGGGTGGCCATCGTCTGTTCCGTCAGGTCGAAGCCGATCGCCTTGGCCACTCCGAAGTCGATTACCTTCGGCACTGGTCGGCCGTCGACCATCGCCACAAGGACGTTGGCCGGTTTGATATCGCGGTGAACGATCCCCTTCTGGTGCGCATGCTGCACCGCCTGGCAGATGGCGACGAACAACTCGAGTCGGGTTCGGATATTCAGCTGGGCGTCGTCGCAGAATGCGTTGAGGGGCAGGCCGTCGACCAGCTCCATCACGAAGAACGGCCGGCTTTGCCCGGTCATGCCGCCGTCGAGGACCCGGGCGATGTTCGGATGGTCCATGAGGGCGAGGGCCTGCCGCTCGGCTTCGAACCGCTGTAACACCGCCCGGCTGCCCATGCCCGCGCGGATCAGCTTGAGGGCAACCTGCCGTTTCACCGGCTCCGATTGCTGGGCGGCCCAGACCTCGCCCATTCCACCTTCGCCGATGCGGCGGGTGAGTGTGTACCGCCCGGCAATGACGTCGCCGGATTCGTGGGCCGGCGGTCCGCCAGGCGACCTGTCCCGCCCGGGCGGGCTGGCCGTGGTCGCCGCCGGTGAAGCGAGGAAGCTGCCGGAGGCGTCGCGGGCGCGGAGCAGCGCTTCCACGCGACCGCGGAGCGCGGGATCGCCGGCGCACTCGCGGCTCAGGATCGCTTCTTGCTCGTCGGCCGGCGCGTCGGAAACGGCCAGGTAGATCTGCTTCACGCGCCGCGGGTCGGCGGCCATGGCCGTCCTCCGGAAAACCGTGTCTCTCTTCCATGCGGATTCGGGCGGGGATTCGTCCCGGGGCGGGTCATTCCCATCGTTTCACGGCATCGCGGAGCCAGGCGCGGGCGAAGTCCCAGTTGCGGTACGCTGTCGATCTCCCCATGCCGAGCGCCTGCCCGGCCTCCTCGACGGAAAGGCCGACAAAAACGTGAAGCCGGACCAATTCCGCGGCGTCGGGATCCTCGGCCGCGAGGGCGTCGACGACGGAATCGGTGTCGATGATCTCGGCATCGGAATACTGTCCGCCGAGCATGTCGAGATCGATCGGCAGTCGCTTCCCGTCGCCGCCGCGTTTCTGTGCCTGGCGGGCACGGGCCCGATCGACGAGGATCCGCCGCATCGCCTCGGCGGCCGCCGCGAAGAAGTGTCGGCGATTCGCAAAATCGCTGTCCGGCGAATCGGCGGGGCCGATCAGCCGAAGGTACGCCTCATGAACCAAAGCAGTCGCGCTCAGCGTCTGGCCCGGCTTCTCGCGCGACATCTGCCCCGCGGCCAGCTTGCGCAACTCGTCGTACACGAGTGGAAGCAAGTCGGCCGCGGCCTGCCGGTCACCGGCAGCCGCGGCCTCGATGAGTTGTGTCACATCGGACATACTGGAATGATAGCCGACCCGTCTCGGGTCGGGCTCAGTTGCCGTCGCCCCGCTTCTCGGCCTTCTTCGGTGGCGTGATCGGAACCGCCTTCAGCTTGGCCTTCCGCTCGATGCCGAGCACGTCGGCGAGGCGGTCTTTGTAGAATTCGCGGGCATTTTCAGGGGCCAATTCAACCGCCTTCTCGGCGACGGTCTTGGCCTTGTCCTTGTCGCCGTCGGCGAAGAGCACGAGCGCAAGCGTCATCTGCCCGCGGGGGTCGCTGTCGCCCACCATTTTTACCAGCTTGTCCGCGGCGTCACGGGCCAGCTTCACCAGCTCAGGGTTATCCTTGGCTCCCGGGCCGATCAGAGTGCTGGCGACGGTGTTGATCATTCCTTCGTCGTCGGCCTTGGCCGCGCTGGCGATCAGCTTCGTCGCGAACGCCTTGGCTTCATCCTTCTTGTCGGCCTTGATCATGGCCCGAAGGCGGGGGCCCTGCGCGTAGGGGATCTTTCCCATTTCCGGGTACTTCGACAGGAACTCGTCGAACTTCTTCAGCCCCTCTTCCGCGTCCGCACCGGCCAGGGCCCGCGAGGCTTCCGAGTATTCCTTCTTAATCACTTCGATGCGTTCCAGGTCTTCCGGCAGCTTCCAGGCGCCCGAGACCACCCGGGGCAGGACCGCGTCGAGGAACATCGGGTGGCCGATGTAGGCGATCTTGCCGTCCTTGCCCACGACAAAGGAGCAGGGAATGCCATTCTGCCCGGCCGCCCGCATCCAGGCGTCGTACGTGTCGCGGTTGTCGGAGTAGGCGAACCCGTAGCCCAGCTTCTCGCCGCGCTTCTTGATGAAATCGTCAACCTTCTTCTCGGAGTTGTTCGGGTCCTTTGCCGTGTACCCGATAATAGTGACGCCCTTGTTCTTGTACTGCTCATGCAGTTCCGACAGGTGCGGCATCATGACGATGCACGGCCCGCACCAAGTCGCCCAGAACTCCATGACGTAGACGTTGCCGGCCCGGAGTTCCTTGATCTCGGGACACTGCATCCACTTGTCGGCTTTGATCGCGGGGGCCGCGTCGCCGACCTTGAGGGTGATTTCGGGGGCCTTGCGGACTTCCTTCTTCTTCGGTTCATCCGCTTTCTTCTTTGCGGTGTCGGGATCCTGCGCCCCGACGCAGAAGGCGAGTGCACCCGCCATCACGAGGCCAACGAAAGTTCGCATGTTCGTGCCGCTCCAGAGGGAGAATTGTGCAGATCGGGAGACAGAGGGCTTACTACGCTGGCCCCGCACTGCCGGCAACCGGTCGCCTGATATTCGCGATTTCCGGACCGCCAAACCGTTCCGGCCATTGGTGTGTCGGCTCGATTCAGCCGGCTCCCAGTTCCTTTTCGTGGAGCCAGGCGGCGTGCCGCACCGTCCGCTTGCTGCGGGTCCAGTCGTCGAGCATCTGGTCGGCAATGCTCTTGAGTTGAGCCAGCGCCTCCGGCGTCGTGGTGTCTGCGGCCAATTCGATGCGGTGCCCGTTCGGGTCGAAGAAGTAGATCGATTGGAAAAGTTCGTGATTGGTGGGGCCGACGACCTCGATGCCGCGATCCTGCAACCGCTGGCGGACTTTATTCAGGGTCGCGACATCCCTGACTTTGAATGCGATGTGCTGTACCCAGTTCGGAGTATTCGGATCCCGACCCATGGCCGGTGAGTTCGGCAGTTCAAAAAACGCCAGGACGTTGCCCTGCCCGGCATCGAGAAATACATGCATGTACGGGTCGGGTTCCTTGGTCGAAGGCACCCGGTCTTCGGAGATTGCCAGTAGAAACTCCATCTCCAGCAAGTCGCGGTAGAAGTGGACGGTTTCCCGCGCGTCGTTGCAGCGGTACGCGACGTGGTGGATGCGCTCGATCAGCATACGGCCCCCGATCAGATCACGCCGCGACGCTCCTGGTCCTTTTCGATCGACCGGAACAGCGCCGTGAAGTTGCCTTCGCCGAACCCCAGGTTGTTTTTTCGCTGGATGATCTCGATGAAGATCGGCCCAATGATGTTCTTGGTGAAGATCTGCAACAGGTAGCCGTCCGGATCGCCGTCGACGAGGACCTGGTGCTTCTGGATTCGGGCCCAGTCTTCGACGACCTGCGGAACGCGCTGACGGGCCGCTTCGTAATAGTCGGCGTCGATCGCCAGAGTCTCGATGTTCGATCCCTGGAGGGCGTCTAGCGAAGCAAGAATGTCATTGGTCGAGAATGCCAGATGCTGGACGCCCGGGCCGCTGTACTCGCGCAGGTATTCGGCGATCTGGTCTTTGTCGGATTTCGGTTCGTTAATGGGGATGCAGAAACTGCCGTCCGGCGATCGCAGGGCGTACGAGGTCAGCCCCGTCTTGACCCCTTTAATGTCGAAGTACCGGACTTCGGTGAATCCGAAGACACCTTTGTAGAAGTCGGCCCACTGTTTCATGGTGCCGGCCGGGACGTTGTTGGTGAGATGATCGATGGCCAGGAATCCCTTTTCCGGCCGTGCGACCGGTGGCGTGAGCGGAGCAAAGTCCCGGGAGTAGATGTCGCCTTTCGCTCCGAATCGATCAATGAAGTAAATGAGGCTTTCTCCGATTCCGTAGATTGCGGGGTACGGCAGATCCCGGTGGGCGTCGTCGGCCTGGCGGGCGCCGCGGCGAACCGCTTCAGTCAAGGCAAACCCGGCATCAGCCACCCGCCAGCCCATCGAACAGATGGACGGCCCGTGCCGTTTGCCGAACTCGGCCGAAAAGCCTGCTCGTTCGCGGTTCAGCAGAAAGTGAATGTCGTTCTGACGGAAATGCTCAATGGCCTTCGTGGGGTGGCGGTGGGTTTTCGAGAAGCCAAAACTCAGAAACAGGCGCTCGAGGTCGTCGCAATTGCCACCGCAGAACTCGGCGAACTCGATGCCATGCATCTCGAGTGGATTGGAGTTACTCATCGGCCAACCCCCGGATTCGAAAGTGCTGATTTACAACTAGGAATATGTGGTCTTTGTTGACTTTCCACTGCGACAAATGGTACCTTGAAGGGTCGATTTTGCGATCAGAGCGAGCCATAGTCGGCGGTTCGGCAGATGCTACGACTCACGTCGACGGGATTTCGAGCCAATCAACGAAAAGGGCCACGGACTCTTCGACCACACACCCCGCCGGACCCTGAATCAAAAACTGATCAAAAAAAAACCACCGCCACGACCAAGTTGGTCGCGGCGGTGGCAAAAGACTCCGCGGCAAGGATTCGAACCTTGGACCCGCCGGTTAACAGCCGGCTGCTCTACCGCTGAGCTACCGCGGAATACTTCGAAATATATACGCGCCGGTCGGCCCGGGTGCAAGGGGGCCGGGGGGCTTCTCGGGATAAGAGGGGCCGGCCAGACGGACGGTTCGGTTCGTGCGGGCCAGACGGCTTGCGGTTTGAGGGGGCGGGGACCATAATTTCCTCACGGCCCACCCGCCGGGCAGCCCCCGAACAACCGCCGGACCGGGAATCCTGTGATCGGATTCGATCCAATCGAGCATGCGTTTCGTACGGACGTCGGCATCCGCCGTTCGCACAACCAGGATGCGCTCGGGGTGCATCGCAGTTCCGATGCCGTTCGCTGGCGCGAACAGGGCCACATTTTCATCGTTGCCGACGGGATGGGCGGACATGCCGTCGGCGAGAAGGCTGCCGCCAAGGCCGTCCGCGACATTCCCCACCTCGTTCCGAAGCACGCTTCGGAAGGGCCGTCCGCGGCCATCCGCCGGGCGTTTCTGGAGACCAACGCCGGCATTCACGCCATCGGCCAGGAGAATCCGGAGTTTCGAGGGCTGGGTACGACCGCCTCGACGCTCTGGATTCGGCCCGAAGGGGCGTACATCGGTCATGTCGGTGATAGTCGCGTCTATCGGCTCCGCGACGGGGTAATTGAACAGCTTACCTTTGACCACAGTGCAGTCTGGGAACTGGCCAAACGGCAGGGCATGCGGCCCGAAGAGCTGCAGGGCGTGCGGTCGAACGTGATCCTGCGGTCGCTCGGGCCCGAGCCAGTGGTCGAAGTCGATGTTGAGGGGCCGCACCCGATCCTTCCGGGCGACACCTTCCTGATCTGCAGTGACGGGCTCTCCGGCCAGTTGTCCGACTACGAGATCGGCTCGATCCTGAGCGCACTGCCCCCGGAAGAGGCGAGCAACTTCCTCGTCGAATTGGCTAACCTTCGGGGCGGTCCGGACAACATTACCGTAATGATTGTCCGTGCGGGCGGTCCGACCGGGGCCGAGTCGAAGGCCGCATCCGGAAAAGGCTGGCCGCAAGTCCCCTGGTCGGTCTGGTCGATGGCCGGCGGGATCGTGCTCGCATCGCTTACCGTCGTGTTCTGGGCGCTGGGGATGCCCGACGCGGCATTCTTCGCGTTCATCCTCGGTGTGCTGGCCGTAGCCGTCGGACTGGGCGGCCTGATGGTCCAGATGCGAAAGGCAAACGAGACGGATTTCTTCGAGGATGAACCCGGGACACTGCACGTTTACGCCCGGACCGAGTGCAGGGTTGAGCAGGGCCTGTTGGACAAGATGATGAAGGCGGAGGAGGCCGTACTGGACCGCCTCTCAGAGACGGCCAAGGCCGAGTCCTCGGCCGAGTATTCGAAGTTTCGCGGCGAGGCCGACCGGGCCCGCACGGCCGGTGACCTCGCCACGTCATTTCGGGCCCATTGCCGGGCCATGCACGCCATCGTCAGCCGGTTCAACTCGGGCCGGCAAAAAGGCGAGGTCTTCAACCCGGTTTGGGACAAATACAAGTAGCCAGGCCTATCGGGTCTTCCACTCCCGGCGGACCGCGCCGGCCGGGTCGAGCAGGACCATTTCGCGATCGTTGATACTGCTGACGCGGTAGTTGTAGACCTGGCCACGCACCTTTGACTCGGTCGACGCCGTGATCCGCACGACGAGGTTGCCGTTCTCCAGTCGCCAGTCGCCGCTGAAGCGTTCGTCATCGTCGAAAAACTTGCGGAACGCCTTCTTCCACGTGCGGGTCATGCTAAACGAACCGTCGGCATTGAACGTGCCCAATTCCACCTTGTCGCTGTCCTGATGACCCCAGGTGCCGATCAGGATTCGGCGGATGTCGTCGTCGGGCGTCCGCTTGATGACCGGCGGGGGCGGCAATGGGATCGTCTGCGACGTGCTGACCTGCGGGTCTTTGACGCGCTGCAACGTCATCAGCATGGCGTGCGAGCCGGCCTTCGATCCGAACGAGGTCGGACGGACTCCGACTTCGGGACCACTGACGCAGACCATGAGCGTGTCGCCTGCCAAGACATAGATGCCCCGGCCGCCGGTCTTGTCCGCGCCGCCGAGATCAATGGATTGCGGATTCGTCTGCGTGTCGACCGTGAACAGCACGGTCTTCGGCTGGCCGTTGGTCTTAGTAAACGACAGAGTCTGTCCGCGGACGGTCATCCGTCCGTCGGAAGTAAGCGATTTGCGAACGATATCATTGGAGACGACTTCGCCGTCGTCGATGAGGGCGGTGATTTCCCAGACGCCGTCGAGCGGTCCGGGCGGCGTCTGTTGGGCCGGAATGTCAGTGGCCCACGGACCCAGTATCAACAAAGCGGCAAGATAGCGCATCGCGAAACTCCCGAGTGTCATCCCATGAGCCGGGAAATGTACACCGGGCGTCGGAATTCTGGCGAGACCAACTTGTCGGAACGCGGCCGGTCAGCGACGGGCCTGCTTTTGGGCTTCTTCCAAATGCAGGAGCAGGATCCGGCGAATCTCCTCGATCGTGTCGGCCTGATCGAGGCAGGCGTGGTTGCCAGTTACGACCTTCTCCGAGTTCACATTCTCGAGGTGCGAGCTTTCGTACGGCACGACGCCGTCAGTCGACATGTCCACGGGTACGGGCGCGACGCTGGCGATGATCGAGTGTCTGGCCACGTTCGGGGCGTACGGCAATTCGTTGACCGTTTGCAGCAGGGGTGAGTGCATTTTGAGCAGGCGGACGCTCGACGGCACGCCGGCCAGGAACGTGTCAGTGAAAAACTTGTCGCCGTTGTCGCGGATGAGCGCGTCGTGCGCCTCGACGAGTACGTTCGGCCGGCGGATCAGGCGGTCGCCGATCTGCCCGACCCAGTTGTTGCCCAGCATGCTGCCGCGGTGAGGCGTCGCCACGAACACCACACGCTTGACCGAAGGATTGGGCTGAAAGAAGAACGTTTCCTGGAAGTACGCCTTCTGGATTGCGTCGGCTTTGAGGTCCTCGAACGGCCGGGGGCTGACGATCTTCCAGACAGCGTCGTCCGAACTCGTGACCATGGTCTTGGCGATGAGGCCGCCCATGCTGTGGCCGACGATGACCATCTGATCCCAGGCCGGGTCCGTCTTGTCGGGATCGTAACAGTCGCGGACATCCCGCAGCGCGGCACGGAACTGGGCGGCCGAGGTGATGAACGGGTTGCCCGTCGGGTACTGGAAGGTGAAGAACTGGTAACGGTTGCGGATCGCCGGGTCGGCGCGCAGGTCGTTCAGCGTCCGCGTCCACGTCTTCGGGCTGCTCCAGAGCCCGTGGATCAGCACGACCGGAATCTTGCCGCGCTCGTACGGATGCGTGAGATACAGCCCCGTCTTGTGCTCCTCCGTCTGCGGGTTCACGAGGCCGATGTACGTTATCCGGTCGAGGTCGCTCTGGGTGACCTGATACACGAGCGGTGTCGTGAAGTCGGCGGCGAGCGGCACCTTGCGGTACGCGTATTCGACGCCGTCGAACCGGACGGGGTCGTGCAGTTCCAGCATGGCCGGCGGTCGCCCCGGGCGATCGGGCGGGAGAAACCGCAGGATGGCCGTGACGGGATACACCTGCACGGGCGTGAAGAACTTCTCCGGGGCGGCCTGCCGCTCGGGGTCGCGCCACCAGCGCTTGCGGACGGCGAGCAGCGGCACGCCGAGGCCGTCCCGGCGGCGGGCCGGCACGCCGATCGCCATGTAGTCGTCGGCAAACTTCAACTCATCAAATGGCTCTGGCGTCCAGACAGAGTCGTCGCGCCGGACCTGGACGGCGATCTCCTGTTGTTCCAACTTGCGTTGCCAGTCGTCGCCCGGCAGGAGCTTGCGCCCGGCCGACTTCCGCAGGAACCGGGCGACGGCGCGATTGTAAAGGTCGGCGGCATCGGCCCGGCGTTCGAGTGTGATCCCGTCGTCGTCGAAAAGCGCCCGCGACGAGTAATAAGCGGCATCGAGATAGTAATTCAGCGCTTTGGACGGCGACCAGAATTCCGCTTCGCGGCCCGCCAGTTCGCAAAGTTCGGCGAGCGCGAGCCGACCCTCGGCAGTCTCGGGAACGCCCAGACGCTCGGCGGCGATGGCGGGGTCGAAGAAGAAGTCGCGGTTAGCGTTGGTCCGGCTGAGGTATTCCCGTGTGGCCGGCCCGGCAGTGTGAAGCCGCATGACCGATTGCATGGAATCGAGGGCCGACCCGCCGTCCGCCTTCCGCAGCGAAAGGCCGTTGCAGCCCGCCAGCGCAACGAGCGCAGCAACAAATGCAGCCCGGACCCGGAACATGGGCCCGGGAATAGACGGGACTGCTCCGGGTGTCAAGTTGAACAATTCGGGGGTCTGGGGCAGATTCGGCGTTGTCATCCGCCCGGGCGTCGATTACGTTGTGCGAAACTGACTCGCAGGGAGGCGGGCCGCATGATTGCAGTGACCGGGGCCGGCGGATTCATCGGATCGACACTGGCACACCGGCTCTCGGCTGCCGGGCAGGAACTCCTGCTGGTCGACCGCTCTCTGAACGCGGGCAAGGCGGCCAATCTCGCGGGCCTGCCACGATTCCAGTACATCGGGCACGACGACTTCCTCGACGAACTTGCGCTGGGCCGGCTGAAGCCCGAAGCGGTGTTTCACCTCGGCGCGTGCAGCCGGACGACGGAAACCAACTGGGGCTTCCTGAAGTCGAACAACATCCAGTATTCGCAGAAGCTTTGGACCTGGTGTGCCGCGGCGGGTGTGCCGTTCATTTACGCGAGCAGTGCGGCCACCTACGGCGACGGTTCCCGCGGATTCGACGACCGGACGCTGCCGGGCGACTTACACCCGCTCAATCTCTACGGGCGGAGCAAGAACGACTTCGACGCATGGGTGCTAAGCGAGGTTGCCGGCGGCCGGCACACGCCGCCACGGTGGGCCGGGCTCAAGTTCTTCAACGTCTACGGCCCGCGCGAGACCCACAAGGGGCGAATGGCCAGCGTCGTCTGGCAGACGTTCTGCCAGATCCGGCAGACGGGAGGGATGCGGCTGTTTGCCTCGACGGACCCGCGGATTCCGGACGGTGGCCAACAGCGCGACTTCGTCCATGTCGAGGATTGCATCGATCACATGCTCTGGCTGTGGAAGAACTCGCCCGGCGGCATCTTCAACAGCGGCACCGGTCAGGCCCGCAGCTTTTTCGACCTCGCGTCGGCCGTGTTCGCCGCGATGTGCCGGAAGCCGCGGATCGAGTTCATCCCCACCCCGGCCGACATCGCCGGCCAGTATCAGAACTTCACGCAGGCCGACCTTTCAAAACTCCGCGCGACGGGATTCCCCGGCAAAGCGACGCCGCTCGAAGACGGCATCGACCGGACTGTCGCGGCTTACGAACTTCGCGCCGCGGCCTGACCGGCTCCATAAGACAACGGCGTCCGGGGCTGTGGATAATCCCGGGCGTCCGTGCCTGTGGAGTCTGCGATGAAGGGGAAGAAGAAAGAGTACCTGGCCACGCCCATCGATCATTTCGACATCACCAAACACAACGTCGTGCCGCTGGTCGACGCCATGCGCAACATGGCTTTTACGGCCCGCGATCTGGCCCGAGCCGCTGACATCAACGACCGCATGCTCCGTGACCCGGATTGCGGCGTGATCCTGTGCCTCGCGGGGTCCCTGATCAGCGCTGGCCTGAAAAAGGTGTTTGCCGAGGCAGTTCGCAGCCGGATGGTCGACGCCATAGTGAGTACCGGCGCCAACATCGTGGACCAGGACTTCTTCGAGGCCTTGGGTTACAGACACTACGTCGGCGAAGAACGGCTGCGGAGCGGCATGTACGATGCCGAGCTGCGCGACCTGCAGATCGACCGCATTTACGACACACTAATCGACGAAGACGAACTCCGCGTCTGCGACGACACCACCCGGGAAATCGCCGATGAGCTCGAGCCCCGGCCGCACTCGTCCCGCGAGTTCATCCGGGCGATGGGCGAATATCTGGAGCGCAAGGGCTGCAAGACGCCCGACAGCATCGTGTACGAGGCGTACAAGAACGACGTGCCGATCTTCTGCCCGGCGTTCAGCGACTGCTCGGCGGGTTTTGGCCTGGTGGCTCACCAGCACGCCCGTGGCGATGGAGCGAAAGTCGCCATCGACTCGGCCAAAGACTTCTACGAGCTGACCAAGCTCAAGATCGCCAACCCGGTGACCGGCCTGCTGATGGTCGGCGGCGGCGTGCCGAAAAACTTCGCTCAGGACATCGTGGTGGCGGCCGACATCCTCGGCCACGAAGCCCCGATGCACAAGTACGCCATCCAGGTCACCGTCGCCGACGTCCGCGACGGGGCCCTGAGCGGCAGCACGCTCAAGGAAGCGTCGAGCTGGGGCAAGGTCGACCTCGCCTACGAGCAGATGGTGTACAGCGAGGCCACGCTGGCGGTGCCGCTGATCGTGGGCTACGGCTATCACAAGGGGGCGTGGAAGAAGCGGGAAGCCCGGCGGTGGAACAAGATTCTCGATCAGGTCGCCGTCGGCTCCTGAGTCGGTAGCGACAGATCAAATCAGCCGGGCCGGCAATACCGTAGGATATTGTCGGCCCGGTTTCGTTTCGGGAGGGTGGGCCGTGCTGAATGAGTTCCTCGGTCAGAAAATCGTCATCGATCTGGTCAGCGCATACGTGTGCCTCGGGACGCTGACGGCTGCGGACGAGACTTTTCTCGACGTGCGCAATGCTGACCTCCACGACCTCCGCGATACCGAGACTTCGCGGGAGAACTACGTCGCGGAGTCGAAGGCGACGGGCATCAAGCGGAATCGCAAGCGGGTACTGATCAACCGGCGCGACATCGTCGGCATCAGCCGCTTGGAAGACGTTGTCGACGGGTGATGCGGGTCGGAAGTCCACATTCGGGAAACAGGCATGCGAGACATTCAGATCGGTGACTTCCGCGAAACCGTCGTAGAGCGAGGCGATTACCCGCCGGAAAAACTTCGAGAAATCCTGGGCCCGGAGACGGTGGCCGTGCTGGGGTACGGCGTCCAGGGGCGCGGGCAATCGCTGAACATGCGAGACAACGGGGTCAACGTCGTTGTCGGCCTCCGGCGGGAGTCGCCCGGCTGGAGCCTGGCGGAAGGCGACGGCTGGGTGCCGGGTAAGACGCTTGTTTCCCTCGAAGAGGCGGCCGAGCGAGGCTCGATCGTGCTGTACCTGCTTTCCGATGCCGGGCAGAAGGAATTCTGGCCGAAGCTGCGGCCGCTCCTGACGCCGGGCAAGGCGCTGATGTTTGCCCACGGATTCTCGATCGTGTTCCAAGACCAGACGGGCGTAGTGCCCCCCGAAGGCATCGACGTGGTCATGGTCGCGCCCAAGGGGTCGGGCACGACGCTGCGGCGGATGTTTGTCGAGGGGCAGGGGATTAATGCCAGCTTTGCCGTGCTGCACGACGCGACCGGTCGGGCCCGCGAACGGACTCTGGCCGTGGGCGTGGCGATCGGTTCGGTGTTCATGTACGAGACGACGTTTGACCGGGAGGTCGTTGCCGACCTCGTCGGCGAGCGTGGTGTGTTGATGGGGGCAATCTACGGGCTCTGGCTGGCTCAGTACGAAGTGTTGCGGGCTCACGGGCACACCCCCAGCGAGGCGTTCAACGAGACCGTCGAGGAGGCCACGCAGTCGCTGTACCCGTTGATTGCCGAGAAAGGAATGGAGTGGATGTACGCCAACTGTTCGACGACAGCACAGCGGGGCGCGCTCGACTGGTTTACGGCATTCCGAGACGCGGTGAAGCCGGTGGTCGAGAAGCTGTACGGGAGCGTGGCGAGCGGTGAGGAGGCCCGGCGTGCGCTCGAGGCCAACGGTCGGCCGGGCTATCGGCAGGAGCTGGAGCGCGAGCTGGCGGCGATTGCGGACAGCGAGATGTGGCGGGCGGGTCGGGTGGTCCGCGGGCTGCGCCCCGGCGCGGGGAATGAGTGAATAATCGAGATATTTCTACATGGACATATTGCGATAGTATCACACGGTTCCGGAAGCCCGCCCGTAGCCCGGCGGGGCACGCGGGACAAGGCTGCAAATCTGGCCATTTTTGTAAGTCATTACCCAGTAACGACTTAAAAAATAATGTCGAAAAACCGCGATACTTTGCTTCCCCCCCCGGGCGGGGGGGGATATAGTGACGTTCCGGCCGGTGGAACGGTTCGACGTTCGTCGATGGGGCGACTCTTCGGCGAAAAAATAGGTCGGTTTCCACAGGTCATTGGCTCTCACGGAGTTACCGCCGAAACGGTACATCTGTACAGCATGGAGGGCGGTTCGATGATTCCCGGCGAATGTGTTTCCGAACTCCACGCCCGCTGGCTACCGCACGTCACCGACGCCGGCCTCGACCGGCTCATCGATTTGCTCGAAAAAGGCAGCCCGATGCTGGTCCACGGCCGGTTTACCGGGGCGATACCGATGGGCTGCCTGGCCTCTCATATCGGGTGGAACCACCCGGCCGTCTGCCACCGGACCATGGACGCCGGGATTCTCTGGCTCACCCGGGTCGCCGGGCTGAATCCGGCCACGTCAAAGGTTATCCGGGAATGGGACGATCACGGCGGCCAGAATTGGCCACTCCGCCAGGAGTTGGCCGGTCTTTTCCGGGCCGAGAAGTCGCGCCGCACCGAATGCCCACTCGCTGGCTGAGCCAATGATTCCCCGCGTTCTCGAACCCGAGGTTATGGATTCCGAGGGCGAGGCGCTCGAATACGACCAGATGGACCATTCGGCGGTGAACCGGGCGTTTGCCGCCGATTTCTTGCGCCTCTGGAATAGCAAGAACCCGTTGCTCGATGTCGGGACCGGAACTGCCCAGATTCCGATCGAAATCTGCCGGCAGGATTCCCGACCCGTCTTCACCGCAGTCGACCTCGCCCCCTCCATGCTCAAGCTGGCCGACCGAAACGTCGCACTCGCCGGCCTCGTGAATCGCATCTTCCCGAAACTCGTCGATGCCAAGGGGCTGCCTTACGCCGACGGGGAGTTCGGCGGCGTCGTGTCCAATTCGATCATCCATCACATTCCGGAGCCCGCGGCGGCCTTGCGCGAGATGGTCCGTGTTTGCGCCTCCGGCGGATGCCTCTTCGTCCGCGACCTGATGCGGCCGACCGATCACCCGGAACTCCGGCGACTTGTGGACCTCCATGCTGCCGGGGCCAACGATCGGCAGCGGCAGCTTTTCGCCGATTCCCTTCATGCCTCGCTGACGCTTGCGGAGGTCCGCGAACTGGTCGCTTCGCTCGGATTTGCGCCGGACACCGTTCAGGCCACCAGCGACCGTCACTGGACCTGGGCTGCCGTGCGATGACCGGATTCCTGGAGTTTCTTGGCCGGTTCTCCGCGTTTTGCGTCCGCTCGTTCTTCGACAGTTGTGCTGCGATCACCCAATGGCGCGAACTGGCTCGGCAGTTTTCCCGTCAGTTGCTCGGGGCCGCGCCCCTTGCGATCGTCGCCGGCCTGGCGCTCGGCATCGTCGTGTGGATGCACTTTCGCGGCGTGCTCGTCCGGTTCGGCGGGCCGTCGGCCGTGCAACTGCTGCCCAGCTATCTTGCCCTCGCCGTGGTGGTCGAACTCGGCCCGATCGGAGCCGGGCTGATCGTAGCAGGCCGGGCGGGTGCCGCCCTCGGTGCGGAATTGGGAGCCATGACGGTGTCGGAGCAGGTCGATGCCCTGTCGGTACTCGGTCGACCGATCGGCAGAACACTGGTCGGGCCGCGAGTTCTCGCCTGTGTCCTGATACTCCCGCTCGTGACGATCCTGATCGACTATCTCGCGCTGACGAGCAGTTTTCTCGCTGAGTCCATGACCTCGGGCACGGGCTGGCTCAGCTTTCGGACGGCAGCGATCCGGGAACTGCAATTGAATGACGTGATCCCGCACACTCTGAAGACGCTGGTATTCGGGTTTATCACGGGCTGTGCCGGCTGCTACCACGGGCTTCGGGCGAGCGGCGGGTCGGATGCCGTAGGCACGGCAGCAACGCGTGGCGTGGTGACGGCGACCCTTGGTGTTTTGCTCGCCGACGTGCTTCTGGTCCGGCTTTTCCAACTGGTGCTGCCCGGATAACATACCGGCAGAGTTCTCGGCCCCCGTAGCATAACTGGATAATGCTCCCGCCTTCTAAGCGGGCGAGTGCTGGTTCGAATCCAGCCGGGGGTAGTATTTCAAGTCGCAAAACAGGCGGGGCCTGCCGGATCGACCGGCAGGCCCCGAGATTTACAGATCCTGATTCGATTACAGATTGAGCAGTCGGTAGTTCCAGAAGACCACGACACCGTTGTCGAAGTACGAGTCTGCTCCCGCACCGAAGTCGATGGAAGCGCTGCCGACAGTCGTCCCGGCTGTGAAACGGAACACGTCGGCCCCCGCACCGAGGTTGACGGTCAGCGCGAAACTGTTCGCCCCGCCGACTTCGACAGTATCAATACCGCCGCCGCCGGTGTAGCGGACGGAACCGGAGATGATCGACTGGAAGTTGGCCGAGTTGTCGCCGTTGCCGAGGTCGACGTTCACGTTTCCGCTGACAGTCGCCTGAAACAGGTTGAAACCGTCCGTGCCGTTGCCACCGCGGACGATGAGATCCCCGGCGATGACAAGATTGCCAGCCGGGAGTCCGGTGCCGCGAGGCGCGCCCAAAAGCGTTGCCGCCTGATTGTTCCCGTCCCCCAGGAACAGGTTGACGTTTCCACCGTGCGGTTCGCCAAGGAGTAGAGTGTCCGCGCCGTTGCCGCCGATGTAGGTAAATGCGCCGCGGAAGTAGTTTTCGCCGTACGGCTCACTGGAGTTGTTGCCCGCTCCGGCCAAGAAGGTCGTGTTTCCCTTGAACTCGTTGCCGAAGATAGGTGTGAGTTGGTCGTTGCCCGGACCGGCCGAGACGACGACATCGCCGTTGAAGGTCGTGTTGTTGGGGAGAAAGTAGCCGTCGGTCCCTTCGTTGGCCCAGCTCAGGACAAAGGGGCCGCCGAACGATGAATCGCCCGGTGCGTCTCCGTTGCTACCGAAGCCGTTGACGCCGTTCATGGTCGTGTTGCCGGAGATCTTGACGAATCCGAACAGGACATTGCCGTCGGGGCGGTTGGCGATCTTTGGGTTGCCGGCAGTACGCTGCGGGACGCCCTGGCCACCGAACGTATCAAAGCCCGCGCCGCCGTCGACGAACAGCGGGCCGCCGACGTTCAGGCCTGCGCGGCCGCCCAGGCGGACTTCATCGTCGCCCGCACCGAGGAGGATCGACATCCGGCCGTTGACGGTGCCCGCGCCGTTGCCTCCGTCGAAATCCACGACGTCGTTTCCGTTGCCGGTGTTGATGGAGACATCGCCCGGAAACACGCCGTTAACGCGGATAAAGATCTGGTCGGGGGAGTTGCCGCCGAACACGGAAATGTTGCCGGTTACCGCATACGTCCCGAGGACGATGTCGTTGGCCCGCACGGTTACGACATTGCCGTTCGCGGTGAGTTCGAGCAGATTCGGCGTGTTGTCGCCGCGGACAAGGAGGTTTCCGCCGGTCAACTGGATCGACGCGGCAGGCGTCAGGCGGTCTTCGAGTCGGAGTAAGGCAAGACTGGATCGTTGGTTGCGCATGGAATTCCTCGGGGGTAGCAAAACGGGCCCGGTTCCGCGAGAAATGGCGGAATTTGGATGGGGAGACGTTTTGAGGCTTCGATTGTCGGTGATCGCAGGGTCGGACAAAAGAGGAACGGGGCAAAGCTCCAAATTACTTGACCGGAATAATCGCTACAGAAGGAGTGATCGCTGCAAACGGAAAAACGCCCGATGGCTGGGGAGCCATCGGGCGCTGCAAGGGTCGAGTGTTTTTAGTTGCCGGGTCTAGAAGATCAGGGCGATACCGGCATTGAACCCGTCGAGGAACCGGGAGCCGCGGCTCTGCCAGTTCGGGTCGAGGTTCCGGAAATCGAAGGCCACCGGCTGATCCATGGCGATCGTGTTGAAGAACGACAGGAAGTTGTAGCCCGCCCGGACCTGGATGCCTTCGATCGGGTACCAGTACAAGTTCACGTTGGCGTTGACTTCCGGCGTGAACTGGAACTGGTTGATGGACCTTTTCGATTGGATTTCCTTGTCGCCGCGGACGAAGTTGGCCCGCATCTTGGCGATGTCGACCATTGCAGCCGCGTCGCCTTCGAGGGCGACCGCGAAGCCGTAGCCGAGGTAGTGGTCCACGCCGAGGCCGACGAACGCACCGTACATGCGGTTGGAAACCGTGTTGGTGTAGTTCGCGACATCCTGCGGGCCGCTGTTGCCGCTGAAGTCGGCACTGACGGTCCGCCATCGGAACCGTTCAAAGATCCAGGCGAAGCGGGCACCGGACCGACCATAGATGCGGCAGACGTCGTTCTGGAACCAGGGCACGGATCCGGCGATATCCCACTGGTCGTATCGCTGTTCGAACGAGATATTCATGTTGATGGCACCATTCCAGATGCCGGCCAGCGAGTTCGGATTGCCGATCGCCGTTTCCTGGGCCGCTCCCGTAAACTCCACCGGGTAATTGAATACCGGTGAAAACAAGAACGAGTCCGCGAGCAGTGGGCCAACAGCATAGTTCGGCGGCACCAGCGAGGCGTTGGCCTGAGTGGTGTGCTGAAGGATGTGGGTCCACTTCACTTCGAGCTTGCTGCCGCTGTCGAACTTGTAGCCCATAGTCACCGCCCAGCCGGGCTGGAACGACTCCTGCTGCTTCAAGTCCGAGGTTTGCAGTGCAACGTTCTGGCTGCCGTAGACGGTGCCTGGAACGAGCGGTCCGCGAATGATGAACGGCGGCTGGGTGTCGGTGTTAACGACAGTGCCGTTCAGGTCGCCCGTGACAGCGCCATCGACATCGATGAAGCCGCGGGTCGCGATAACCTGGTTTTTAAGTGGGTTCGTCATGCGATACATGACAAACTCGATGCCGGTGTACAACCCGCCCACTGATTCCATCCGGGCATGGCCCAGTGGGAGTGGGACGATCGGGTCGGCCGGCGCGAGGTCGAGATTTTGGCCCCCCGCAAGGCTCTGGCCGAAGGCACCCCCCCCGAGGGCCCCCGCTGCCAATAGCACGGCCGTGTAGGCGGTCGTCCTACGCATAGATCCTCCCTGACGATTCGACGGTGCGTCGATCCCCCTGCAGCCCCGTGGCGGGTCCTGCGGACAATTTTCCCCCCTGTACCGGAGCGCGTGGCTCCGGCGCAGTCGTCCAACCCTGTGCCACGAGGAGCCGGGGACAATAACGCGGCGGCTGATCCTGTCAAGTAAAAAAAATGGAAAGTCGCCGACCCGCGCCGATCCCCTCGAATTCCCGGCAGATTTCGGTCATTCCGGCCTGATCCGGCCGACCCGGCTAACCTCGTCAAACCGATTTGTGCAAGTTTTACCTGCCCACGCGTCTCCTCTGAGTGCTTGACGGACGGGGCAACCGGGGTTTATCCTTACCTAGACGGTTGCGGACACTTGTCCGGCCCATTTTCGCACCTCCGCCTGACCCCGGATCTGTGTGATCGCCGGGGGGATGAATCTGAATTCAGACGATCGGCCCGAATCCGACCGTCACCGGGAGCCACGACGATGAACCTGTTTCGCACCCGCAATCTGATCCTGGCCGGCGTCGCAGCCGTGGGCATCTCGACGGCCATGAGCTTTGTCCGGGCCCAGTCGGTTCCGGCCAATTCCGTAACCTTCCAAGCCGGTTCGGCCATCCCGGTCCGCGGCACGCCGCTGGCCCAACGTGGGATTGGCAACGCCTTCAGCCTCCCGACCACGCCGACGACGTTCTTCGGCGGGTTCCCCAAGCCCACCGCGATCATGCCGAATGTCCCGCGGCTGCCGCGACCTGCGGTCAACGGTCAGACTCCGCAATTCTTCAACCTCGGCGCTAATGGCGGTCAGGGAATTGCCGGAAGCGTTGCCGGTGGTGCTGCGGGAGCTGGTGGGATCGCCGGCGGTGCTGCAGGCGGGATTGGTGGAGCGGCGGGCGGCATCGGTGGCGGTATCGCTGGCGGCATCGGTGGCGGCATCGGCGGTGGCGTCGGTGGATTCTCCGGAGGCATCGGCGGTGCGGCTGGTCAATCGGGTGGTGTCGGCATCGGTGGCGGACTCGCGGCCCAGGGCCAGAACTTCGCAATTGCCGGTGGTGCGTTTGGCTTCCCGCAGGTACCGGTCGGATACTTCGGTGGTACGACCGGCGGGCAGATCAGCGGTGCCGGCGTGGCCGGCCAGCAGATTAACGGCGGCGCGGGTAGCCTTCAGGGCGGATTCGGCGGTGGTGTCGGCGGCGTGGGCGGCATCGGCGGCGTCGGTGGCGTCGGCGGTGGTGTCGGCGGCTTCGGCGGCGGTGGAATCGGCGGCAAGGGTGTCGGCTTCGCCGGCATGAGCGGCGTCTGAACCGGTTCCACAATCTGAAACAATCGAACAGGGCCTGCGGTCACTCCGCGGGCCCTGTTTGCGTAAAATCACCTCATGAAACCCGTCATCGGCCTGCTCGCGTTTGTTGTGGCTTCCGGTTCTGCTTCGGCACAGCTATTTGATGCGAAAGCCGTCGATACGATCGTCGCAGACGCTCTCCGCGTGTGGAACGTACCCGGAGCAGCTGTCGTCATCTGCTCCCGGACCGCGCCGATCTATGTCAAAGGGCACGGCGTCCGGACGCTGGGCTCACCGGACATGGTGACCGACGAGTCGATCTTCCCGTGGTCGTCGTGTACCAAGGCGTTGACGGCGACGTTAATAGGCCAACTCGTCGACGCGGGGAAGATGCAGTGGGATGATCCGGTTCGCAAGCATCTCCCCGACTTTTACCTGACCGACCCCCTGGCGAATCAAGGCGTGACGATTCGTGACTTGCTTTGTCATCGGACGGGTCTCGCCAGCCACGACGAACTCTGGTACCGGTCTCCCTGGCCGCAGGCGGAGGTCGTCCGGCGGGCGGGATTGCTGCCGCCGGCCCACCCGTTTCGCTCGCAGTTTCATTACCAGAGCGTTATGGTGACGGCCGCGGGGTTAGCTGCCGCCCGAGCGGGTGGATCATCATGGGACGAGCTCGTCCGCAAGAAGCTCTTCGAGCCCATCGGAATGACGACGGCGAGTTGCACGACGCCGGCCGGGGCAAACAAATCGAGCCCGCACCGCGTGAACAGTCAGGGCGTCCTCGAAGTTATCCCCGAATATCCTCAGATGGAGCCGAACCCGGCCGGCTCCGTGTACGGCTCGGCCCGGGACCTGGCTGCGTGGCTGCAGTTTCAACTCGGCGACGGTGAGGCCCGCGGTAAGCGAATCATCTCGGCAGAGCGGATGGGCGAGACGCACTCGCCCCAGGTCGCGCAGCGATTGGTCGGCCTGACCGCGGCCACGCACCCCGAGACGAACCTGATGAGCTACGGTCTCGGCTGGGTCATCCAGGACTATCGCGGCATCCTTCTTTACTCACACACCGGCGTGATCGACGGGTATCGCATCCAACTGTCGGTCGCTCCCCGGCTGGGCATCGCCGTCGGCGTGCTCTCCAATCGCCACGAGACGCGCATGAATCTTGCGGTCATCAACACGATTCTGGATCGGCTCATGGAAATCGCCCCACGCGACTGGAACGGCTACCTCCGACAAATCGTGGCCAAAGAGAGCGAAGTCGCCCGGCTGGCCCGGGAAGAGCACGAGCGGACCCGACAGAAAGGCAACCCCGCAAGGCCGACCTCCGAATACTCGGGGCGGTATACCCACCCCGCGCTGGGGGAGCTAGAGATCAAGGAACTCAACCGGGAGCTGCAACTTCACTGGCGGGGGTCGACCTGGAAGCTGCAATGGCACCATGCCGACGACTTCGACGTGATCGGCTCGATCCCGGGCGGCGAGTCCCTGCGGTTTGAAGCCGGCCCTGCCGGAATGAACGGCCTGATTTGGTTCGACTGCACGTTCCGGAAATGACCCGGTCGTGGCGTGGTTACGCCGGGGTATCAACCAGCTTGAAGAACAGTTCTTCGACATCGCGCTCACCGTGCCGGTCGCTCAGTTCGGCGAGCGTCCCGCAGTCGATGACCCGGCCGTGGGCGACGATCGCGACTCGGTCGCATACCTTTTCTACTTCGCGAACAATGTGCGTCGAAAACAGGATGCTCTTGCCCGATTCTCTGAGCAAGGATACCTGATTGAGCACCGCACGCTGGACGAGTATGTCGAGCCCGGCCGTAGGTTCGTCGAAGATCAGGACCGGCGGATTGTGGACCAGGGCCCGGGCGATGGAAACCTTCTGACGCATCCCGGTGCTGAGTTGCCCGCCGCGCCGGTCGCGAAAGTCGTTCATCTGCAAAGTTGCAAACAACTCGTCGAGCCGGCGGTCGAGCGGGTCGCCTTCGAGGCCGTGCAGGCGTCCGTAATAGGCGACCATTTCCCGGGCCGTCATGCGATCGTAGACGCCGGTATTCGCGGACAGGAATCCGATGTTGTGCCGGACCTGCCCCGCCTGCGTGACGATGTCGTACCCCGCCACGCGGGCGGTCCCGGCCGAAGGCTTCAACACAGTGCAGAGCATTCGCAGGGTCGTGGTCTTGCCCGCACCGTTGGGGCCGAGCAGCCCGAGGACTTCGCCCGGCTTCACGACGA
The DNA here is from genome assembly GCA_019694755.1 of Gemmataceae bacterium. GTDB lineage: Bacteria > Planctomycetota > Planctomycetia > Gemmatales > Gemmataceae > JAIBBI01. The sequence continues at coordinate 29,222 of JAIBBI010000014.1, read as the reverse complement.
ACCGCACGTCGTCGACGGCGCGGAATTTGTCGCTGCCGGCACCGTGAAACCACTTGCAGAGGCCGTCCACTTCGATCATCGGGACAACTTACGAACTAGGCCTTCCATCGGTTCAGCCACTGTTCGAGAACCTCCACAAACACCGGGCCGCCGGGCTCGAATTCGAGTGTGTGGTGAGCGCCGGGGAATTCATGAACCGTGGTGTCGCCGCGGAACCGCTGCGAGAATTTACGGGTGCGACGGTTATTGATGATGCGATCTTCCCCGGCGAGCAGGACCAACGTCGGCACTCGCACCTTGCGGGCCGCGAAGCGAAGATGCACATCGAGTCGACGGCTCTCGATGAGGAAACGTGTGGTGGCGCGGTGCAGCGCCAGCGGGTCGGTGCGGATGAACTCGCGGCGCTCGGGATTGGCCGTGAACAGGTCGGGATCACTCAGCGGGATCGGCACGAGTCGCGTCGGCTGGATCAGCCGGCGGACGAGCAGAGTCATTCGCGTCAAGGCCGGCGGCTTTACCTGCGGCTTGATCCCGGGCGCGACCAGGACCAAGCCGTCGACGGTATCCGGGAAGCGTCGTGGAAAAGCGGCGGCCAGCTTGCCACCCCACGACACGCCCATGAGCACGATAGGGCGGCGATCAATCCCGTGGACGAACTCGCCGATGTCGTCGAGCAGCCGGCGGAAGCTCGGGCAGTCGCCGCGACGTTCGAGATTTAAACCGCTGCCGCGACGGTCGAGAAACGACACGCCCCAGCCTCGGTCTGCCAGCATCCGGCTGCTGGTGTCGTACCAGCCGCCGTGGCTCTGGATGCCGTGAACGGCGACGATCTCGCCCCGCGGTTCCCCGACGGGCGCGTACCGGCGATACTTGCCAATGAACCCGTCGGACGCGGCGTAGTCGGCGATCACGGGTTCAGACACGGATCGCCTCCGTTCGTCGGGCGTATCGGGCCACGGCATCACCATCGACCCACGCACCGTGCCCGCTGCCCGTCAACGCCGGGGCCCGGCCGCCACGTCCGAAAGTCAGGTCTTCGAAGGCCAGTGTCTCGCCCATCAAGTGCCGATCAAACGAGCCTTCGATGGCTGTCAGTCCGCGGACGTTGCACGCGAAGTGCCGGCCGGCCGCAGACAGAATCGCCGACTCGCCGACCTGGCAGCCGAGTTGGTAGCTCAGCCCGGCCTGTTCGGCCCGCTGTGCGAGCCGGAGACACGGAATGAACCCGCCGCACTTCGAAAGGCGAAGGTTGAACCGGTCGCACCATCCGCCGTCAATGGCCCGCCCGGCATCTGTCATTGAGCAGAGCGATTCGTCGAGCATGATGGGCACGGTTGTCGACTTTCGGACTTCTGCGAGTGACGAGACAGCTTCGTGTGGCACCGGTTGCTCGACGCACTCGAGGCCGACTTGTTCCAGCGCAGCGATACGGCCGGCACATTCGTCCGGGCTCCAGGCTTCGTTGGCATCGACCCGCACACCCATGCCGTGTCCAGCCCATCGGCGGATGGTTTTGAGCCGGGTCGGGTCATCGTAGCCGGCAATGCCCACTTTCACCTTCATTTGCCGGAACCCGGTCAGCCGGTATCCGAAGCTCGCGATACGCAGCTTAAGCCCGCGGCTCGAGGTGATCACGCCGGAGTAGCGGACTTCGGGCACAAATTTCAACAAGTTGGGAGTCGCTACGGTGACGACGGCCGAGAAGTTCTCGCCGAAGGCCCGGCCGAAAGCATCGAGGACGGCCAGTTCGAGGGCACACCGGGCGGCGTTGCCCTGGCAGCCGCGGTCGTCTCCGGGCACGGCCGGCAGGGCAATCGCTTCGGCGAGCCGGACGGCGGCCGCGAAGTCGGGGCAATCGGGGCATTGTCGAACGAGATCGGCCGCGGCGAGGAGGTCGATGGCCGAGTCGGCCGACTCGCCGGTCACGTATTCACGGGGCACACCCTCGCCCCAGCCGATGGAGCCGTCGGAGAGTTCGCACTGAACGACGATGTTTTCGGTCGTCGTGCGCACGTGGGACGCATGCCTGACCGCTCGCTTGAGCGGCAGCGTGACAACGTGGGCCAGGAGTCGGGTGATGCGGATCAATCGGGTCTGCCCGGCGTTAGTATTTCAGACCCAGCGCCAGGGTCAGCCCGTGCGCGAGGTAGTCCGTGCTGGTGAGCGGCGGAGCGTTCCCGACCATCATACCAGTGTTGCTGATACGGAAGTCTCGCTGGAGCTGATCGCCGGGTCGCAATGCGTCGGAGAGGTAGAACAGGTCGTATCCGATGGAAGCATACGTCATTTCATTCATGCGGTAGTTGATTCGGAATCCCCATTCCGGCAGGGCGGCAAAGCGGTCGCGGACGTACCGGCCCGAGTTGCCGGCGTTGGCGAGGAAACCGGTTCCGGTCACCACTCCGCCGGTGATCGTCTGGCCCGTGACGGAGAGCGTCTCGTGGGATATCCCGAGACCGACCATTAACGTTGACGTGAGGCCGAGTCGCCCGCGATCGAAACTGACCCGGCCGCCGATCTGCGGGCCGTAGAACTGCGTGCGGGCGGAGAAGTCGTCGATCGTGTTGACGTTCCCAACCGAGGAGGTGATGGAAAGCGACTCCGTCACGTCGGCATACCGGAGGCCGAGGATGCTGTCGAACCGGCAGGGGTACGAGTCGCAATGGTTAAAGACGAGGCCGCCGTCAAGGCCCCAGAGTTGCATCGTGGTTTGCGCCCCGACCGTCCCGGACAGGCCCGGCGGGTTTGTGACTGTCAGCGCCGATTCAATCGGCCCGCGGCCGACATCGACACGGAATGGTCGGTAGATGCCTTGCGCATCGTTGGGACCCGTGCCCGCCGAGAATGAGCCGGTGACGCGCTCCAGCACGAAGCCACCCACTTCGACCCCACGACTTTGGCGTTCGTCGAGCCAGCCACCCGCGGCCATTCGGAAACCCTGGGCCAGCGACGGGTCGAGCGAGTCGCACCCGGGAATCACTGTGGTCCCGGGCTGACCGATGTATCCCGCGCCCGGGCCGGCCGGGCCCTGGGTGAATAGGGGCATGGCGTTGTTCGAGTCGGGAAGCACCCAGGCGATGAAACCCAGCTCGGCCCAAGTGCGGGGGCGAGGTGTGCAGACATCGCAAGGGGCGGGCAGGAATTGGGTGCAGGGGCCGCACGCCGAAGCGGGCGGCAGTTCGGCTGGCAACTTCGCGGAGATCGAAACCGAACTCGAGTCAAGAGGGAGCGGATTCGGCGGGACGACGACGGCCGGTGGCGCGACCACGGTGATCTCGACGGCCGGCAGCTCGACCGGCTCGGCCGCGACAACCGTCAGACAGGTCAATGACAACAGTGCAATCGAGCGCAACCAGAGCGACCGCATGGGAATGCCTCGTCCGGCAGACTCGGCCTTCGCATCCTGCTCAGGTCGCATCGGCCGCGCGGGTTCTTTGCGAAAGATAGATCGGTCGGCCGGCGTGGGTCAGGCGCGATGTACCGGGGACTTGAGTCAAATTGAATCTGCCATTCGGCTCTACAACCGCCAAGACGCTCACGACTCGTCCGCCCGGAGCATTTTCACTGCTGCGGCAGGATCGCACACCGGCTCCCGACATGTTGCGTTTTCACACAGGTAAAGTGTCATCGGTCCCTGTGCCGGACGACCCGACGCGGAAGCGAACACACGGTTGGGCGAAAATGCCGCACGGGCTTCGCACAGTACTGTTCGATAATGCTCATGGGTCGCATCACCCACGATCGTGACTTCCTGCACCGGCCCCTCGGCCAGGTCTGAGGCGATGAGCAATTGTCCACAAGTAGTCGGGTGCGCTTCCATCGTTCCGCGAAGCGACGACAGCACGGCCCGACCCTGGTGGAGGAGTCCAACGTCGCCCGCCTGGTGCCCGACTCGGATAAACGCCGTAGCTGCCAGGGCGTTACCCGAGGGAGTCGAGCCGTCGTGGACATCCTTGGGGCGGAAGATCAGGTCGGCCTGTTCCGCGGGAGTCGAGAAGTACCCGCCGGTCGGGTCCGCGAATAGCGCGGTTATCGTTCGGAGCAATTCTGAGGCCCGAGTCAGCCATCGCTCGTCCAGTGTCGCATCGAACAGGTGTGAGTATGCCAGCGCGATGGCTGCATAGTCCTCGAGGAAGCCGGGGATCCTGGCAGCGATGTTGTCGCCGCAAGTCCGCATGAGGCGGCCATCCGGCGCGACAAGTCGGCTTTCGACGAACTCCGCCGCTCGTACCGCGGCAGTTGTGTAATCCCCGCGGTCGAGCGCGCTGCCGATCCGGGCGAAGGCAGCGATCATCAGCCCGTTCCAAGCGGCGATCATCTTCTCGTCGCGGCCCGGTTTGACGCGGGGCTCCCGGGCTTGCCATAGGCGATGACGGACGGCGCGATACCGGTCGTCGTCCGGCAGCGTACTGGATCGCGTCAGGATCGTGTGGCCTTCGAAGTTGCCCGATTCGGTGATGCCCCACGTTTCTGCCGCGTAGTCGGCATCGGGGCCGAGAACGGATCGCACTTCATTGAGCGACCAGACGAAGAATTTGCCTTCTTCGCCTTCGCTGTCGGCATCCTGCGTCGAGTAGAACCCGCCGGTGGGACTCGTCATTTCACGACGGACGTAATCCAGTGTCTCCTCGGCGATCTGCCTATAAAACGGCTCGCCGGTCGCCTGATGCGCCTCCATGTAGACCGCTGACAGCAGAGCGTTGTCGTACAGCATCTTTTCGAAGTGCGGGATGAGCCACTTCGCGTCGACGCTGTACCGGTGGAATCCGCCGCCAAGCTGATCGTATATGCCGCCGCGGGCCATGTGATCCAATGTTGTGCGCACAATGGTCATCGCCTGGCCGTCGCCCGTCCGCTTCCAGTAACGGAGCATCACAGAGAGGTCGAGTGCATGCGGAAACTTCGGCGCGGAACCGAATCCGCCATAGCGAGGCTCAAAGTGCTTAGCGATTTGTTGGGCCGCAATCGGCAGGATAGGGCCGTGCAGCGTCGCCTCGCTCGATGGCGATTTCACGAATTCGCGAAGGTGATCGGTGATATCCCCGGACGTCCGAACAAGGTCGTCGCGCCGGTCACGCCACGCCTGGGCGAGCGCGACGAGCAATCGCGGGAAGCCGGGTCGGCCGTACCTGTCGTCAGGCGGGAAGTACGTACCTGCGTAGAACGGCTTGAGGTCCGGCGTCAGCCACACGGACATTGGCCAGCCGCCCTGGCCGTGGTTCAGCAACTGAACCGACTTCATGTAGATGTCGTCGATGTCCGGCCGCTCTTCGCGATCGACCTTGATGCAGACGAAGTGCTCGTTCAGGATGGTGGCAATCGCTTCGCTCTCGAAGCTCTCGCGTTCCATCACATGACACCAGTGACAGGCGGAGTAGCCGATGGAAAGGAAGATCGGCCGGTCCAGCGTTCGTGCGTGCGCGATTGCCTCAGGGCCCCAGGGATACCAATCCACCGGGTTGTTGGCATGCTGACGCAGATACAGCGACGATTCGGCCGCCAGACGATTCGGGGAACTCATCCCCTCATGTTACTGCGCGGCTGCCGTGCCCTCGATCGTCAATTGTGCGGTCGTGCCGATGTCGGTCTGGAAGGTGATCTTCTTACCGAGGTTGCCCGCTGCTGACGGCAGGTAACGAATGGTGAGAATGTGGACTGGCTTGGCGTCGGTCGACGGGATCGGCTCCACGATGGCAACGCCATCACCCAGTCCGTCGACTCCAGTGATACGGAACGGCTTGCCAGCGCCGCGGACGCTGACCTTGTAGTCGCTGGCCACGCCGACTTTAGTCGAGCCGAAGCGGACGGTATCCGGAAACACGGCCAGTGACGACTGCACGGTCAACTCGAACGGCACGGGCAGCGACGGGCTACCGGGGTCATTAGTCGTCAGGGCGAGTTCCTGCTTGTAGGAGCCGGCGGGAGCGTCTGGCTTCAGGGTAAGTTGAATCCGGTAGCCGACCCGACCCGGCTGACGGTACCGCTCTGTTACGTCGATCTTGAAAAGGTCGCTAGCCGGGACGCCGGTGACCTGCCAGTTGAGCGCGCCGGCGTAATCCACGTCGACGGCCGCAGTGGGGGTCTGTCCGCGTGGCACGATGCCGAAGTTAACCGCGCCCGGGTTCAACGTCACGTCCGTGCGGCAGACCGCCTTCACGTTGAACACGGCTGTCGAGGTGTACTGCGGGTGGACTACCGTCATGAAGACGGTGACGACCTTGGGGCCGGCAAATCGGCGGGTGTCCATCAGGACATCCAGATAGCCTGTCTCCTTCGGCTGGAGCGTCTGCCGGTTCATGGTCACGGTCGTGCAGTCGCACGAGACGCGGAGCTGAAAGGTCAGCGGGACGCTGTAGATGTTGGTAACGGGGAAGCGTTGCTGGAGTTGCGTGCCGCGCGGCGCGGTTCCGAAGTCGTGCTCGATGACGGGCTTGCCGTCCACCGCCAGGAGTTTGTGCGCCCAACCGACGGGTTCCTGGGCCGACCCCACCGATGAAAGCATCAGGAAGACCGCCCACCCGAACATCCGTCGATTCATCGCACAGTCTCCGCGCGCAGCACTTCCGATTATATCGGTTGCCACCGCCCGGAAGTCTAGTCCGACGAGCGGCGGGCTGAAAGGTCAAAGCCCGGCTTTGAAAATTTTACACGCCCGTGTTTGTTCGCCGGGGTTAGACTGGTTCATGCTTTCACTCGGGTGTTGTCCGGCAGCATGCACCGGGGTAAGATGCGCGCAGGAGCTATCAATTGGCAGGGCAATGGTCGTGAAAACTACCGCGAATCGGCGCCGTGGCGCGTTCACGCTCATCGAACTTCTGGTCGTCATCGCCATCATTGCCATACTGATCGGGCTGCTATTGCCCGCGGTGCAGAAAGTGCGCGAGGCGGCATCGCGGGTCCGCTGCTCCAACAATCTCAAGCAGTTCGGCCTGGCCTTGGGCGCGTATCACACCGAATTCGGCGAGTTTCCACCGGGAACCGTGTCCAAGAGTTACATCGGCGCGAATTCGCTACTGCTTCCCTATCTCGAGCAACTGGCGGTTCACGGCCAGATTCAGCAGGCGGCCGGCGGAAACATGGTGAACACCTACGTCGACACCTACTCCAATTTTTCGGGGTCGCACAGCCCCGTTTTCCTCTGCCCGTCCGACGCGCAATCCGGCGCGGCCACGGCTTACGGGTTCTCCAACTACAAGCTGAATGCCGGCACTTGGAACAAGATCACTGGCTGGGACGGCGCCTTCGCGATGACGAACACGAACACGGGCGATCTGCTCGGTGCGCCTTCGACCAAGATCCGCACGTTTCGTTCCACGGACTTTCAGGACGGCCTGAGCAACACCGCGTCGTATTCGGAATCGTGCAACGGCTGGGCGAATACCAACGTACCCAATCCCCCGGCCGACCCGCTTTCCGATTGCTTCGATACGTCCATGCCGGGCGGGACAACAGTGGCCGCGGCCCGGACCTACTTTCAGGGGCTGAACTGGAAGACACTAAGCCCGCCGGCCTTTGGAACCTATCAATGGCGCTACCGCGGGTATCCCTTCACCGAAGGGACCATGTGGCGGTCGATGTACAATCACCTGCTGTCACCCAATTCCGTCTGTTACCGCCCCGGGCAGTACGGCCTGATGGTCGCCCCGGCGACCAGCCGACACCCCGGCGGCGTCAACGTGCTGTTCCTCGACGGAGCGGTGAAGTTTGTCGGCAACAATGTCGGCGTCGACATCTGGACGGCCATCGGTACTCGCTCGGGCGGCGAAACTGCCAACATCGACTAACTCAGGAATCTCGACATGTCATCCTGTCGCATTGTGGCCGGGCTACTTCTCGTCGTGTTTCTCGTCGGGTGCGGCGGGCAACCGCCCAAGCCGGTCGCGAACCCCGATGCCCTGGAGAAGGAAGCCAAGCAGGGGCGGGAGATTCGCGGCAAGCTGGAAGGCGGCGCCAAGTAACGGCTACGCCCTGGCCCACGACTCCTTCATGAACTTGATCGCGCCCTCGTAGACGCTTTCAGGATTGGGGAACAAGTCGCGCCAGATCTTCGTGGCCGCGGCCAGCGCGGGCAGCGCCCGGCCAAAGGCCTCGACCGTCAGCCATCCGTCGTACCGGGCGGCCTTCAGCGCGCGGAACGTCTCGGCCCAGGCGACGTGGCCCGTGCCCGGCGTGCCGCGGTCGTTCTCGCTGATGTGGACATGGCGCAGGAACGGCGCGACGGTCTCGATTGCGCTCCCGGCCGCCTTCTCCTCGATGTTGGCGTGAAACGTGTCGTACATGCACCGGAAGTGCGGGTGGTTGACCGCGCGGACCAGTGCGACTGTCTCCTCGGCCGTGGTCAGGAAGTAGCACTCGAAGCGGTTCAAGTATTCGACGGCGAGCAGGACGTGCTGGCTCGCGGCCACTTCGGCCGCGCCGCGAAGTACATCCGCGGCCCGGGCCTTTTCGTCCGCGGTCGGCCCCGTGCCGGTGAACACCGCCAGCGGCGAGTGGATCGGCCCGCACAACACATCGCCACCGCAGATTGAAGTCATCTCGATGGCCCAGCGGAGATGTTCCCCGGCCTTCTTCCGGACCGCAGCATCGGGGCTGATCGGGCTGGCGTCCGGAGGGACGACCGTAACCGCGGAGCAGGCCAGCCCGGCGGAATCGAGCGCTTTACGCACGGTCTTGTAGTGGGCTGCGTCACCTTCGAAGAGCGGGAGTTCGACGCCGTCGTACCCCGCCGACTTCAACTTGTCGAACAGCGGAAACAACTCGGCCGTGACGTGGGTCGACCAGAGGAGAAGGTTGAATCCGTATTTCATGGCGTGGCTCCGCGTGTTGGTGCAGGTCAGTCGAGCTTGCGATCAGTAGGTGGGGATGGCGACCCGTGCGCCGCGGCTCATGGCCGACTCGTGGGCACAGAGGCCGACCATCGTCCAGTTTGCGCTGGTGACCGCATCGGGGAAGGCCGGCTGCCGGCCGAGCACGGCCATCAGGAAGTTGTGGGCCAGGTGCGGATGGCTGCCGCCGTGCCCCGCGCCCTGCAGGAAACTGAGGTGCGTCGCATCGTGGATCGCGCCGGTGAACGGCCGAATCGGTTCGGGGAGCCGGCCTGCAAAGTCCGGCACCTTGACGCGGCGCGGAATCTGCGGCTCGGGCAGGCCGCGCATGTGCAGGACCGGGTCTTCGCCTTCGCACTGCTGCCATTCGAAGCTGACGTTGGATGCCGTCACATCAAAGCTCTCGCGATACTGGCGGGCCGTGTCGAAGAGCGAGCGAGTCACCTCGGCGACGACATCCGAGTCCTTGATCGTAAACGTCGCAGTCTCCACTGCGAAGGGGCTGTTGTACTTGGGAATCAACTCCTCACGAATCCGGCCCGAGCCGTGGCACACGACACTGTCGGCCAGCGCGACCTTGCCCGCGGCCGGGTCGCTGAGCAGGGCCAGGCAGGGGCTGACGCAGTGCGTGGCATACCACATGGGCGGCAACCCGGGCCAGTAATTGGGCCAGCCGTCCATGTCCTGCTGGTGGCTGCCCCGAAGGAACTGAACCCGGCCCAGAACGCCGCGATCGTAAAGGTCTTTAGCGAAGAGATACTCCCGACTGTAAACCACGGTCTCCATCATCATGTAAACCTTGCCGGTCTTCCGCTGCAGCTCCACGATCCTCCGGCACTCGTCCTTGGAGACGCCCATCGGTACGGTGCAGGCGACATGCTTGCCCGCTTCCAGGGCGGCGATGGCCTGCGGGGCGTGATCGGGAATCGGGCTGTTGATGTGGACCGCGTCGACGTTCGGATCGCGGAGCAACTCTGTGTAATCAGAATAACGCTTCTTGATGCCGAACTTGTCACCGCACTGATCGAGTTCGGTCTGGCTGCGCCGGCAGATGGCGTACATCTCGGCTTCCGGGTGGGCCTGATAGATCGGAATGAACTCCGCGCCGAACCCGAGGCCGACGATGGCGATGCGAACCGGTCGCGACATGAGTTTCGTCCTCTCGAACAGGTGTTTCACGGAGTGCCGAACGGATCGACCTTTTTTACCGCCTGGCCGGCCGCCTGGCGAACGGCTTCGTCCGAATCGGATTTGGCCAGGTTCTTCAGCTCGGTGAGCGCGGGCTTCGCGTCACTGCCGAGTTCCGCGGCCGTCTGCACGCCCAGCAATCGCATGCGTGCGTCGGCATCGGCCAGCAGTGGCCGGACGGCTGCGAAGCCGGCCGGCCCCATTTTTGCCAGTGCCTGCACGGCCGACTTGTGGAGGAGCGCCTTTCTCCGGTCGCGCAAGATGGCGACGATCGCCGGCGCGGCCGTGCCGGCTGATTTGCCAATCTTGATTACCGCTTCCAATGCGGCCCGCGTCAGGGCCGGGTCGGTGGCAGGGTCGTTCAGCAGGTCGGTCAGCCCCGGGACGGCCGGTTCGCCGACGCGGGCAATCGTGTCGAGGACGAGCGAGTACACGGCGAAATTCCCGCCGTCGCTTTTGAGGCTGGCTAGCAGTGCGGGGACGGCCGCCTTCGCCTCGGGGCCGAGTTGCCGGAGGGCGTTGGCCGCGCTCTGCCGTACGGCGGCGGCGTTGTCTTTCATGTCGGCGGCGAGGATGGGTACCACGACGGCCGACGCGTTCTTCCCGTCGAGCAGAAACAGTGCGACGGCCGCCGCATGTCGGACCTCGGGGTCCGAGTCTTTTACGCCGGCCTTGAGCTGATCGATACCGGGACGTGCCGCGGGGCCGAACTCGCCAAGGCACTCCGCCGCAGCGGTCCGCACAGGAGCCGGCACGGCCGGGTCTTTCAGGACTGACACGAGTGGTGCGACGCATTTGGCGACTTCGCGGCGGTCGATCTTCACAACGGCCCGTGCGGCCGCGATGCGAACTTCCGGCGCGGAGTCCTTCAGCGTGACCGTGAGCGCCGGCAGGCTTCGCGACATCCCCTGCGGTCCAATTTCGCCGAGCGCTTCCGCACAGTCGACACGCACGCTGACATCGGAGTCCTTGAGGGCGTTGATGGCCGGGTCGAGAAAAGTCCTGCCGATCTTGGGCTCCATCGCACATAGTGCGCGGACGCATGCGGCCTGGACATTCCTCTCGTGGGTCCGCTGTTCAAGGAACTGCACGAGTTGCGCTCCGGCCGGCCGGGCAACCGTTCCGAGGTGCGCCAACGCCCGCGCGGAGACGACCTTGTCAGCGTTGTCCTTTTGCAGGATCTCGTTGAGCAGCATCTCGACGGCGGCGCGCTGGCCGTCCTGGCCGAGTCGGTAGATGGACTTGCTCACGGCGAGCCGGACCTTGCGATCCGGGTCCTTGAGCGCCTGAGCCAACGGGGCGGCCGCGTCGCGGGCATCGAGTGTGAGCTTCTGCGAAAGGACGTTGGCCGCGCCGCGCCGTTCGGCGAGATCGTCGCTCTTCAGCGAGTCGAGCCATGCGGACAGTGGTTTGCCGTCCAGAATCGGGTCCGCGCCGTGAAGCCCGCGAACGGCCATTGCGGTCCAGACCAGTATCGAAAGCAAAAAGCGCATGGTTCGAGTCCTCGGCTCCGCTACTTTACACAGGAACGGGCGAATCAGAAGGGGAGCGAAATGACAGACGGCAGGCGGGTGCGGATCGTCGCGACCCTCGGTCCCGCGACCGATCGGCCGGGCGTGCTCGACGCCCTCCTGAACGCGGGTCTGGACGTCGCCCGCATCAATCTATCGCACGGTAGTGCTGACGAGTCGATCCTGCGGGTCCGCGACTTGCGTGAACGTGCCGGCCGGCTGGGCAAGACCGTTGCCGTCCTCGCCGACCTGCCCGGCCCGAAGTGCCGGGTATTGCTGACGGCCCCGCGAGACCTCGTTCCGGGAAGTCGCATCACCTTCTCCCAGAATCCCGTTGCCGATGAGATCGGCGTCACGGAGCCGGAACTCCTCGACGGCGTCAAAACCGGGCATCGCATCCTGCTCGACGACGGCCGCTTTCAATTGCGCGTCGATACCGTAGGAGCCGGGCGGGTATCGGCATGCGTTCTGGTAGGCGGCGTGCTGAGCCCCAAAAAGGGCATCAACCTCCCGGACAGTCCGCTGGCGATCCCCGCCGTAACGCCCGGCGACCAAATCGCGCTGGCGGCATCGGCACGCATGGGGGCCGACTGGCTGGCGTTGTCGTTTGTCCGCTCGGCGGGCGCGGCCGACGAATTGCGAAAGGCTGCACGCGAGTTCGGCCTGGAAGTGCCGGTCCTGGCGAAGATCGAGCGTCCCGAAGCCATCGATAATCTGCCCCGCATCGTCGCCGCGTTTGATGGGCTGATGGTGGCGCGAGGTGATCTCGGCGTCGAATTGCCGCTCGAGACCGTGCCAATGTTGCAAAAGCGGGTCATCCGGGAGGCCCGCGCCTGGGGCAAGCCGGTGATTACCGCGACCGACATGCTCGACTCGATGCGGAACAACCCGCGGCCTACCCGGGCCGAGGCCAGCGACGTCGCGAACTCGGTGTACGACGGGACTGATGCCGTGATGTTGAGCGGCGAGACCGCGGTCGGGCAGTATCCGGTGGAGGCCGTCGAGTACATGGACCGCATCGTCCGCGAGGCCGAGCGGGGCATCAGCAACCGCCGGGCAACGGCCGCCAGTCCGTACGAATCGCTCGACGACGAAGTGGCGGCGGCGTTCTGCCACCTTGCCGAGGCTTCGGGTGCGGAAGCGCTCATCGTCCCCACACTCACCGGAAAGACGGTCCGCGAAGTCGCCCGCCATCGGCCCCGGGCGGCCATCGTCGCACCGGTGCCGGACGAGGCCATTCGTCGCCGACTGTCCATGGTCTGGGGAGTGAAAGCAGTTCCGTTGCCGGTCGAGCTCCCGGCCGGTGCGGACCGGATCGACGCTGCCGTGCGGTCGGCGACGCTGGCGAATGCCGTTGCAGCCGGTCAGCGGGTGCTGGTGATCGCGGGCCACCCGGTGGAAACGGGTGTGCGTATGCCGACAATCCGGCTGTGCCGCGTGACTCCGGAAGGTACGGCCGGCGAACCGTAGCCGGCCAGAGTTGTCATGCGGGCGAATAGTCCTATCCCTCCCTCATCGGATTGTCCGCCGGCGCGCAATGGACCCCCGGCCGCCTCTCTCCACGAGGCCGGGCTTGCGGCGTTGGACAAGCTCCGTTCGACTCTCCACTTATCTCCGGAGGTGCTGCGAACATGAGTGCGACTGCGCGCCAAGCGGCCATTCAGACGATTGCTTCGGCCAGCTATCAGCTTCAGAACGTGTCGTTCAAGGAACGGCATCTGAAAGACACCTTCGGGGCCCACGTTTTCAGTGAAGCCGTGCAGCGGGAAGTCCTGCCCAAGCCTGTCTTCCGTGCCTTACAGCAGACGATCCGGCTCGGCGAACCGCTGGATCCCAGCGTTGCCGATGCGGTGGCCACGGCCATGAAGGATTGGGCAATCGCCCAGGGGGCGACCCACTTTACGCACCTGTTTCAACCGATGACCGGCCTCACGGCCGAGAAGCATGACAGCTTCCTCTCCCCGACCGGGGACGGCCGGGCGATCTGCGAGTTTTCGGGTAAGGAACTCGTGAAAGGTGAGCCCGATGCCAGCTCGTTCCCGTCCGGCGGCATCCGCGCGACCTTCGAGGCCCGCGGCTACACGGCATGGGACCCGACCAGCCCGGCATTCATCTTCGAAAGCCCGAACGGCTCCACGCTGGTCATCCCGACCGCGTTCGTCTCGTGGACGGGCGACGCGCTCGACACCAAGACGCCGCTCCTCCGGTCGATGCAGGCGTTGTCGCAGCAGGCCCTCCGGATTCTGAAGTTGTTCGGTCGCAACGACGTCCGCAAGGTGTTTGCCACCGTCGGCCCCGAGCAGGAATACTTCCTGATCGACAAGAACTTCTTTTACGCCCGGCCCGATCTGATCAACGCGGGCCGGGCACTGTTCGGGGCGGCCCCGCCGAAGGGGCAGGAACTGGAGGATCAGTACTTCGGCGCGATTCCCGAACGGGTGCTGGCCTACATGGCCGACTGCGAAGCCCAGCTCTTCAAACTCGGCGTACCGGTGAAGACCCGGCACAACGAAGTCGCGCCGAGCCAATACGAGATCGCGCCGCTCTTCGAAGAGGCGAATCTCGTCACCGATCATCAGATGCTCACGATGGAAGTCCTCCGGCGGACCGCGCCGAAGTACGGGCTGGCCTGCCTGTTTCACGAGAAGCCGTTCGCGGGGATCAATGGCTCGGGCAAGCACAACAACTGGTCCATGGCGACGGATACCGGCGAAAACCTGCTGAAGCCGGGCGACACGCCGCACGACAACGCACAATTCCTCGTCTTCTGCGTGGCCGTGATCCGGGCGGTGGCGCGGTATCCGGACCTGCTCCGCGTTTCGGTCGCACACGCCGGCAACGACCACCGACTGGGGGCCAACGAAGCTCCCCCGGCGATCGTGTCGATCTTCCTGGGCGATCAGCTCCAGGACATCATGGATCAGCTCGATCAGGGCTATCCGCGATCCACGAAGGCGGGCGGGCTGATGGAGGTCGGCGTCGGCGTATTGCCAAACCTTCCGAAAGACGCCGGCGACCGGAACCGGACGAGCCCCTTCGCATTCACCGGCAACAAATTCGAATTCCGTGCGGTTGGCGGGTCGCAGTCGATTGCCGGGCCGAACACCGTCCTCAACACCATTGTCGCCGAGTCGCTTGACGCCATCGCCAGCCACTTGGAGCACCGCGTCGCGCACGGCGTGTCACTGCTCGACGGCATCCGCGAGATCCTGCCGATCATCATCAAGGAATCGAAAAAGGTCCTGTTCAACGGCGACGGCTACTCGGCCGAGTGGCACGCTGAGGCCGAGCGCCGCGGGCTCCCGAACCTGCGCAACACCGTCGACGCGATTCCGGTGCTCGCCCGGGCCGAGACGGCCGCTCTGTTCAGCAAGTACAAGGTGTACACCGATCGCGAATTGCAGAGCAGGCACAACATCATGTGCGAGAGTTACGTGAAGACGATCGTGGTGGAAGCCCGGCTGACGGCCATGATGGCCCGGACGATGATCCTCCCGGCCGCCCTGCGGTATCAGACCCAAGTGGCCGGCGCGGTGCTGGCGACACGCTCCGCCGGGGTGGAGAACGCGCCGCAGCAGGAGTTGCTCCGCCAACTGACAGGGATGATTAACGAATTGCAGCGGGCCACGGCCGACCTCGATTTCGCACTCGCGGCCCCTGCCAGCCATGACCCGCTGACCCACGCGCGGTTTGCCCGCGATTCCATAGTGCCGACCATGAACGCCGTGCGTGCGGCCGGGGATCAACTGGAAGTCGTCGTGGCCGACGACCTCTGGCCGCTTCCCACCTACCGGGAAATGTTGTTCATCAAGTAGGAGGGGGGGGCGGAGCCCAGCCTGACCCGGCTCACCAGTTTTACTGGCGTCCGGGGCAGGTGTGACCTAGGGTTGGTGCAATAGGAAAGTCCCCTACTGTCGGAAGGCTCGGGAGAGCGTTTCGATGGGCTGAGCTCCAGGTCAATTATGGCAAGCAATGCCCCGACATATCCGGTAGTCCCGCCGGCCGTGCTGCCGGGAGACGACGACCTGCCGATGACTGTGCCGATTCGGCTCGCCCGCCGGTCGCCGAAGACCACCGCCGAGATCCAGCTTTCCGACTACATCGAACCTGATGTCCGTTCGACGCAGGCGACTCCCGTGGCCGAGGCGATGACCCCGGCCGTGCGCGTTCCCGTGCGATTGCTGTCGGCCGCGAGTGCAAATAGCTCGTCGGCCAAGCTGCTGGTCTCGCCGGCCCGCCGCATCGCGCCGCACCCGGCGGCGCTTCCGCCCGGCACCCGGCCCCGGCTGCGGGTTCTCCGCGGGCAGAAGATCAATCTCGAGTACCCGGTGTACGAGGGGGCGAACTACATGGGCCGCCGCGACGACGCGCCCATCGATATCGACCTCGAAGATCAGGAGCCGGCCGACCGCATCTGGACCAGTCGCAAGCACGCTGCAATCCACTTTCGTGAAGGCGTATTGGAGATCGAAGACCTCAACAGCCTGAACGGCACCTTCGTGAATCGCATTCGCGTCGCCCCTGGGCAGAAGCGGGCGCTGGCGATCAATGACATCGTCCAAGTCGGCACGATACAACTGCGCGTGGTCGCCTGACTGGCGGCCACGGCGGAGATAGCATGTCCGCAATTCCTGTCCTGGTTGAAGCAGCCGCACCGCCGGAGGGGCCGCTCCTGGCGGGCCGGTATCGTCTTGTCGAGTTGCTGTCCAATCGCTGCGGACTCGAGCGGTTTCTGGCCCGCGATGAAAGTCTTGAGTCGCTCGACTTCGTGCAACTCGTCCGTGAACCACTTCCCCCCGGCGACGACCTGCCGATCCCGGGCGACGGATCGGTCTGGCCGAGCCTCGCGTGGGAAGAACGGCTCCGCACCCGCTGCCGACACCTCGGCCTCCCCCGGGTCCTCGCGCGGTTCAACGATCAGGGGTACGGCTACATTGTCCTCGAAGTGCCCGTCGGCGTTAACCTCTGGGACGCGTGGGAAGACCCCGCCTGGCCCGTCGCCGAGAAGTTCGGCTGGCTGATTCAGCTCGCCGACTTGCTGCAGGTGCTGCACGCGGCCGGCGCGATCCTCGAGAACCTTCGACCCGATCAGGTCGTGCTGCTGCCTAACGGTCAGGTCGTATTCACCGACACCGGTAACCTCCTTCCGCTACCCGTACCCGCCGACGTGCCCGTGCTCGGTACGTATTCCACAGCGCCGGAATTGCTTACGGGAGCATGGATCGATGCCCGGTCCGACTTGTATTGCTTCGGGGCGATGATCTACGCGCTTCTGCTCGGGCGTGAACTCACCGACCTCGACTTCCACGCGCCGGGCGTGCCGAAGTCGTATCTTGAGCGGTTTCCCGATGTCCATCCTCACCTCGGGCGACTGCTGAGCAAGACCTTCACCGCCGACGTCGATCGTCGGTTTCCCACATCCGAGGGTGGGGCCGAAGACCCCAGCGGCTTTCACGAGTTGATTGCTTTGCTGGATCAGTGCCAGCGGACGCTCGGGCGGTCGCGGCTGCAAATTGCCGCTTGGTCGACGACAGGCATGGTCCGCACCGGCAACGAAGACGCCTTCGCCGTGCTGAAGAACTCGGTCGGCGGTCAGGACGAACTCAGCGATTGCGCGCTCGTGCTGCTGGCCGACGGCATGGGCGGCAGCGCGGCCGGCGAGGTGGCAGCAGCGCTCGCCATCCGGTCGGTCCATGAGACGCTCGGGTCGCTTCCCCCGTTCGGGCAGTTCGGATTGGAACCGGGTACCCCGCCGGTGATCCCCACGCCGCAGTCGTACCGGACGAAAGTCGTCGACGCGATCCGCGAAGCGAACAAGGCAGTCTATCTCGCTTCGCGGCAGGGCATCGGCCGACGCGGGATGGGTTGCACCGTCGAAGTAGTTTACACCGACGGCAAGCATCTCGTGATTGGCCACGTCGGCGATAGCCGGACTTATCGCTTCTCGCGCGGCAAGCTCACGCAGTTGACCACGGATCAGACCTACGTCAATCGCCTCGTCGAACTCGGCGACATTACGCTCGAGCAGGCCGAGGTCCATCCTCGCCGGGCCGAACTGCAGCAGGCGGTCGGCGGCTGGTCCGACATCGATCCGCAGGTCGTGGTTTCGCCCTTCGAGACGGGCGACTGGGTGATCGTTTGCAGCGACGGACTGACGGGAATGCTCAAGCCGCCGACAATTCAGGCCGTGCTGGAGCGATCGAACTCGGCCGAATCGGCGGCCCGGCGACTGGTGAATCTCGCCAACCTTTACGGCGCGGCTGACAACGTCACCGTCGTCGTCCTCCACGCGGTGTGACGTCAGGATTCCGAGGCGTACTTACGGCTCGATTCCGGGAGCGACCGCCCCATTTTCTTCACGAGCAGTTGCATATCCTTCCAGACCTCCTTCTTCATCGCCGGGTTGCGGTGCGGAAGCAGATAGGCAGGGTGGTAGGTCACGAGCAGGGGAATGCCTTGGAACTCGTGGAGTTGGCCGCGGAGCTTGCCGATCGGGGTCGTGACCTTGAGCAGGTTCTGGGCCGCGGTTCCGCCCCACGCCACCATGAACTTGGGCCGGACGAGCGCGAGTTGCTCGTGCAGATACTCCCGGCAGTTGTCCGACTCCTCGGGCTTCGGGGTGCGGTTGCCCGGCGGCCGACACTTGAGAATGTTGCAGATGTAAACCTCGGACCGGGCGAAGCCGCTGGCCTTGAGGATGTCGTTCAGCAGTTGGCCCGCCTTGCCGACGAACGGCTCGCCTTGGGCGTCTTCGTCGGCCCCCGGGGCTTCACCGATGCAGCAAAGTTCGACGTCAATCGGACCGACGCCGAACACAGTCTGCGTACGTGTCGAGCAGAGTTCCGGGCACCGGGCGCAGCGTGAGACGACTTCCGCCAACTCCTGAAGGCGGATGCGCCGCTGGTCGGGCGTGACGGGGTTGGTCGTTGCGGCTGGCCGCGGCATGGTGGGGGTCGCCGGGGGTGGTTCGGGCGTGGGAGGCTTTACGGAAGGTGCGGGCCGGTTTACGGGTGGTTGCGCGACAGCCCGCGGGACCCACTCGATCCCGGCAGACCGCAGAGCCTCAAGGCTCTGGCGGGCCCGACGCAGTGATTCCGGATCCGCGGGCACCTCGCTGCCTCCCTTGCGAGTGATTGACAGTGCTGCTTTAGGGCGCGCGGTCCGATCGAGTAGTCGGGCCACGATTCCGCCCTAACTCCCTTGCTCCTATAATACTCTGCGTTGGCCGGTGATTGTCGATGGGGCCTGCGATGTCGCCTCGACAACAGTCCGACGGACCTTTAGCATCAATAGTCTCAGCACATTGAGTCACCTGCACCTATGAAGTCTCTTTTTCTCGAATTGCTCGACCGCCGCGTGGTTGTCCTCGACGGGGCGATGGGCACTTCGATCCACCGAATGCACCCAAAGCCGGCCGATTGGGGTGGCGACCACCTGACGAACTTGTCCGACGCCGTCACGCTGTCCCGGCCCGACTGGATTCGGGACATACACCGCGGGTTCTTCGCGGCAGGTTGCGACGCGGTGGAGACGAATACATTCAACGGCTCGAAGCACGTCCTCGCGGAGTTCGGCCTCGGCGACCGCTGCCGGGAGATCAATCGGTTGGGGGCGCAACTGGCCCGCGAGGCTGCGGCCGAGTTTTCGACGCCGGACCAGCCGCGATTCGTGGTCGGGTCGATCGGGCCCGGCACCAAGATGCCGTCGATCCTTCAGGACTCCATCTACATCACGTTCGACGATCTGGTGGCCGCCTATTCCGAGCAGATCCACGGCCTCATCGACGGTGAAGTCGACGCACTGCTCATCGAGACGGTGTTCGACATCCTCCAGGCCAAGGCGGTCATCATTACCGCACTGGACGTGATGCGCGAGCGGGGCGTCCGGCTGCCGCTGATGGTGCAGGTCACGGTGCAGCAGGACGGCCGGATGTTGCCGGGCACCGATATCGCCGGCGCGTTGACAACACTTGAGTCGTTCCCCGAGATCGATGTCATCGGGCTCAATTGCGCCGTCGGCCCGGACTTGATGCTGAGTTCGGTGGCCCACCTGAGTCAATATTGCACGCGCAAGATCAGCGTCCTGCCAAACGCCGGCTTGCCAGAGAAGCGAGGCGAGGAGACGTACTTTCCACTCCAGCCGGATGAACTGGCCGACTGGCAGGCACGATTCGTGACCGAGTTTGGCGTGAACATCGTCGGCGGCTGCTGCGGGACGACGGCCGAGCACCTCAAAGCGGTGGCCGACCGTGTCCACAAGTTGACTCCGGCCACGCGATCGCCGAAATCCGTGCCCTCACTGTCCAGCCTGTTCGGGGCGGTGGAGTTGGCACAGGAGCCGCGGCCTTTGCTCGTCGGAGAGCGGACCAACACCAACGGCTCGAAGAAGTTCAAGCAACTGCTCGAAGCCGAGGATTGGACCGGCCTCGTCGAGATGGCCCGCGAGCAGGAGCGCGAAGGGGTCCACGTCCTCGATGTCTGCACTGCGTATGTCGGCCGCGACGAAGTCCGCGACATGCAGGAAACGGTGAAGCGGTACAACGCCGTCATCACCAAGCCGCTGATGATCGATACCACCGAAGTGTCTGTGCTCGAGAGCACGCTGAAGCTGATTTCGGGCAAGGCAATCATCAACTCGATCAACCTCGAAGACGGCCGGCACAAGCTGGACAAAATCTGCGCCCTGGCTCGACGGTACGGAGCAGCACTGGTCGCACTGACGATCGACGAAGTGGGCCAGGCGGACACGGCCGAGTGGAAGTTCCAGGTTGCCAAGCGGATCTACGACATCTGCACGCAGGAGTTCGGCATCCCGCCGACCGATTTGCTGTTCGACCCGCTCGTCTTCCCGCTGACCACCGGGCAGGAGCAGACCCGCAAAAGCGCGATGGCGACTTTCGACGCCATCAAGATGATCAAGGACAAGTTGCCCGGTGCGATGACGCACGTGGGGCTGTCCAATTGCAGCTTCGGGCTGACGCCGTACACCCGGCAGGTGCTGAACTCGATGTACCTGCACTTCGCGATGGAGGCGGGGCTCGACTCGGCCATTCTCCACGCGGCGAAGATCATTCCGCTTGCACAGATCGATCCCGAGGGGCAGGAACTTTGCCGTCGACTGCTGTTCGACGATCGCAGCACGGGCGACCCGCTGCAGCAGCTTATCGGTCATTACGGAGACAAGAAGGCCTCGGCCGCGAAGTCGGGCGCGTCGCTCGGCGACACCATCGAGGAGCGACTGCGGCAGGCGATCATTCAGGGTCGGCGCGAGACGCTCTCGGCCGACCTCGAAACCGCCCGGGGGAAATACCCGCCGCTCGAGATCATCAACAACATCCTGCTCGAGGGGATGAAGGTGGTGGGCGAACTGTTCGGCAGCGGCCAGATGCAGTTGCCGTTCGTGCTTCAGTCGGCAGAAGTGATGAAGGAGGCAGTCGGCCAACTCGAACCGTTCATGGAGAAGTTCGAAGGCTCGGAGAAGGGCCGGATCGTGCTCGCGACGGTCAAAGGCGATGTTCACGACATCGGCAAAAACCTCGTCGACATCATCCTGTCCAATAACGGCTACAAGGTGTTCAACCTCGGCATCAAGCAGCCGATCGAAACGATGATCTCCGAGTTCCAGAAACAGTCGGCCGACGCGATCGGCATGAGCGGCCTGCTCGTAAAGAGCACCGTGGTCATGAAAGAAGACCTGATCACGCTTAACTCGCGTGGCCTCGCGCCGCCGGTGATCCTGGGTGGGGCGGCCCTGAACCGACGGTATGTCGAGGAAGACTTGCGGCGAATCTACAAAGGCCAGCTCTACTACGGCGAAGACGCGTTTGCGGGCCTGCGGATCATGGACGATCTGGCTGCGGCAAAGCGAGTCCGCCAGGTGGGCAGCGCGGTGATTGCGGGGCTGGGGAATCGGCCCGCGGTCGTCAGTGACCCCATCGTACAGGATGTCGATTGCTGCGAAGTCCACGCGAACATCCGGCGGAGCCTGTACGCGCGGACTCTGCCGGTCAACGACGACATCCCGGCCGCGCCGTTCGTCGGCTCACGGGTGCTCACCGATATTCCGGTCGGCGAAGTGTTCGAGTTTCTCAATGAGCGGACGCTGTTCGGCACGCAGTGGCAGTTTCGCAAGAACGGCGTACCGCCCCGTGAGTACGCCCGGCAGATGCGTGATATCGCCGAGCCCGCGTTGGCTCGGCTCAAAGAGATGTGCTTGGCCGAGAACATTCTCCGGCCCGCGTCCGTCATCGGTTTTTACCCCGCAGTGGCCGACGGTGATGATCTTAAGGTGGGCGACGAGCGGTTCACGTTTCCGCGTCAGGATCACGGGGAGCACCTCTGCCTGAGCGACTACCACCGGCCCGATGCCGGCGACTTCGTGGCCATGATGGCCGTCACCGCTGGGGCCGAGGTTTCGCGGCGGTGCTGGGAACTCAAGGAGTCGGGCAAGTACCAGGATTACCTGTTCCTGCACGGGCTGGGCGTGGAGTTTGCGGAGGCGCTGGCCGAATGGACGCACCGGGAGATTCGCAGGATGTGGGGCATCGCCGGGAAGGACAGCCCGGACGTGAAAAAGCTCTTCAAGAAGCATTACCGCGGCTGCCGGTACTCGTTCGGATATCCCGCGTGCCCGCGGCTGGAGGATCAGGCGGGGCTTTTCCGGCTTCTGGAGCCGCAGCGGATCGGGATCGCCCTGTCGGAGCAATTCCAGCTCGAGCCGGAACAGTCGACCACGGCGATGGTGGTTCACCACCCGCAAGCCAAGTATTTCAATGTGACGCTGGCGCGATAGCGGCCGGGGCAGACTATAGCCCGATTGCGCCGATTCTCCGAAACGGTGGGTACAACCGCTACGACAGTCGGTAGAGTCGCCGCAGATTGCCTTTGACGTTTATCCTCGGCACTTTTACCATTTAGCGTAGCCCCGATAGTTTGCCGGGCTGTCGTCGGTCCGGTGCGGGACGAGTTGTATCCGGGTCTCCGCGGCCCTGGGAGGTGCAGAGTGTACAGCGTCGTGATGATGGCGGCCTTCGCGGCCACAGGCCCGGATGCCGTCGAGTTTCACAAGAAATGGCGGTCGGCCCCGGTCGAAGTGGGCTGTTGCGATACCTACGGCGGGTGGGGCTATGGCGGTCACCGTCACGGCTGGCGCTGGGGTGGCGATGCCGGGTACGGCGTTTACGGATGCTACGGCGTCGTGGCTTACGGCCAATACGGCTGCGCCGGCTACCACGCCTACTCGAGCTGCTTCGGCCAGTACGGCGGAACCGCCTGCTACGGCGGATGCTACGGCTCGTGCCTCGGCTGCATCGCTCACACTGCGGGCTGCTACGGCGGCTGCTACGGCCAGCCGATCTGGTATGGCCCGGCCCAGCCGTATCACCCGGCCGGCAACCCGATGATCGCCCCGCCGGCCGCCAAGCCGGCCGACGCTCCCCCGGCTGCCAAGCCGGCCGGAGCGGCCAAGTTGATTCTCAACGTCCCGGCGCAGGCGAAGATCTACGTCGACGACATGCCGATGGCCGGCACCGACACCGTTCGTCACTTCCGCACGCCGGAACTCGAACCGGGCCAGACCTACTACTACACCGTCCGCGTGGAAGGGACCCGCGACGGCCAGGAGATCAGCGAGACCCGCCGGGTGCTGGTCCGGGCGGGCGAGGAGTTCCGCGAGACATTTTCACCGACCTCGCCTAACGCGGTCGTGAAGAAGTAATCAGTCGACTCAAAAGACTCGAAACCGGCCGGGGCAGGAACCCCAGCCGGTTTCTTTTTGCGCGGTCCGCCGGGGGGCGGTCCTTGACACGGCCCGCCGGACCGGCGATATTGACGGCTCACCCATGATTTCCGTCATCCTACCTCGATCGGGCACAATCATGTCTCACCGTTGGCTGTCCAGCCTCTTCGGTTCCCCGCGTCGTCAACCCCTGGTCCGTGTACCACGTCCGATGCGATTGGAGTCGCTCGAAGACCGCGTCACCCCGGCCAACCAGATGCTGCCTGACCTCCAGGTGCTTCAGTCGTACCTCAGTGGCTGGACGGTCAACACGACGACCAGCGGCGGCCGGGAAGTCCGATTCTCCACGGGGATGGCCAACGGTGGCAAAGGCGCATTCGAACTGAACGGCACGACCAACTATGTAACCGATCCGGACGGTACGCAACGACAGCTGGTCAACCAGAAGATTTACTGGGACGACGGCTCGTTCACGACGCGCCCGGCGGGGTACTTCGTATATCACCCGGCTCATGGTCACGTGCATTTCGATGATTTTGCATGGGGCCAACTCCGGTTGCGACCTTCCGATAACAGCGTCGGTGACATTGTCGCCGTCGGCCCAAAGACCAGCTTCTGTCTGCTCGATTCCAATCACTATGCACCGAGCCTGCCCGGCTCTCCAGCGTCGGCCGGCTATCCGAGTTGCGGCAATCAGGTGCAGGGTATTTCGGTCGGGTGGAACGATGTGTACGGCTCGGGCCTCGCGGGCCAGTCGATTGATGTTACCGGCCTGCCGAACGGCAATTACTGGCTGGAGGTCGTCGCCGATCCGAGCAATCACATCCTGGAACTGGACGAGACCAACAACGTCACGCGCGTGGCGATTTCGCTGACGACCCTGCCGACGTACGGCTTCCGAGTGCAGTCCGCGACGCCGACGGGGGCGAGCTTTGCGTCGACAAGTTACGCTGAGTTCAACTTCAACCAAGCGGTCGATCCCACGACGTTCACCCCGAGCGACGTGACGATGACCGGCCCGGCCGGCGCGATCCCGATCACGAGCATCACGCAGATCAGCAGCGTGAAGTTCCGGGCCAACTTCGCGTTGCAGGCTGCGGTCGGGACATACCAGATTGCAATCGGGCCTGATATTTTCAACACATCTGGCCAGCGAATGGATCAGAATAACAACGGAGTCGCCGGCGAGGCGGCCGACCTGTTCCAGAACATCTTCACGATCGCCGCGCCGCATGTGCAGGGCGGCAGCCCGACCGGTTCGGTCGCGCCGCCGATCAGCAGCGTGCAGATCACGTACACCCAGCCCATGGACTCGGCGTCGTTCACCGTGGCCGACGTGTACAGCTTTACCGGCCCGGGCGGCACCAACCTGCTGAGCAACATCGCCAGCATTACGCCGGCTACGTCCGGCGGCACCAGCGCGGCCTTCATCATCAATTTCACCAATCCTCTGACTGCCGGCGGCGCCTATTCGATCGTGATCGATCCCACCGTCACCAACCCGGCGGGGATCTCGGTGGACCAGAACGACGATGGCCTCTCGAACGCCAGCGACCGCTACACGATTGCGTTCAACGTGCAGATTCCCGGAATTGCGGGTCCGGACGCGTTCGGTTACTCCGCCAGCAACGTCCCCGTCACCAACATGGAACTCGTCGGGGCGGCCGGTTCGACCGCAATCACGTTCTCGGGTACCGACGATGCCAACACCGCCATACCCCTCGGCACCAACAGCTTCAATCTGTACGGCGTCAACTACACCGGGGCGAATCAGCTCTACGTATCCACCAACGGCGTGATCTCGTTCGGCCAGGGGACTTCGGCCTACGACAACGGCGATTTGAAGGGCATGACTTACAACAGCGTGACAGTCTACCCGCCGGCCATCGCCGTCCTCTGGGACGATCTCGTTAAGGGGCCGGGGACGCCGCATGCTCTTTACCGGTTCGTCGATGCAAACTCCGACGGCACGCCGGAGCGGCTGATCATCCAGTGGAATCAGGTCTACCACTACTCGACTTCGCCCTCTCCGATGACCTTCCAGGCATCGCTCGAGCTCAACACAGGAAATACGCCCGGCGAGATCATTCTGAACTACCCGGATATCGATTCGGGCGATTCAACGGCGAACGGCGCGAGCGCGACCGTCGGCATCCGGGCCAACGGCCAAACAGGTACCGTGCTGCTCGTGTCCAATAGCGGCTCCAACTCGATTGTTGGCAACAATAAGGCCATCCGAATCGCCGTGCCTACCGTTTCGGATATCCACCTGCACGATGCGAACCCCGCGCCGGACGGCGAAGTGGAATTCGAAGTGCATTTCAGCGGGCCGGTCACCGGCGTCGACGCGGCCGACTTCAAGATCGTGACCACCGGGAACATCGCCGGCGCGATGATCAAGCACGTTCACACGACGGCCGACCCGAGCGTCTACGACGTGCTCATCCACTCGGGAGCCGGCAGCGGTACGCTCCGTCTCGACATCGTGGACGACGGGTCTATCTTCTCTGACACAGGTGCGCAACTGGGCGGAACCGGGCTTTTGAATGGTGACTTCGTAGCCGATGAAGGCTACACGATCGTCCAGCGGGCGCCGCAGGTACAGGGCACGAACATCGGTGACGGCACCGCGCAGCGGTCGCGGGTCACGCAGGTGCAGGTCGTGTTCGATCACGCCATGGCCATGCCGACCAACCCGTCCGACGCGTTTCTGCTCGTCGGGCCGAACGGCCCGGTGGCGGTGACGGTCGATACGTCGACGAGTTCCTCGATTCAGACGGTGGCGCGGCTCACGTTCAGCGGACCAGGCACGGAATTCGGTTCGCTGGCCGACGGTTCGTACACGCTGACCATGCTCGCGAGTAAGTTGAGCACCGGCGGCGTCGCGCTCGACGGCAACGGGGACGGGACGCCGGGCGACAACGCCGTCGTCACCTTCCACCGCCTGTTCGGCGATGTCGACGGTAATCGGGCCGTGAATGCGGCCGACTTCATGGCGTTCCGACTGGCATTCCTACAGTCGAGCACAATCTTCAGCTTCGACGGATCGGGAACAGTCGATGCCGATGACTTCATGCAGTTCCGTCTGCGTTTTCTGACATCAGTCTGACGGCAGGATTTACTTGTCAGCCAGAACACAAGACCCGGCCTCATCTTCGGTGCAACCGAGGGGCCGGGTCTTTCGTTTCATTTCATTTCACGCACACCCGTTTCGTTTCACCACATTTCCTGCCAGATTGGCAGTCTTGTAATGAGCGGGCGTGAGCGTTAAGTGATCGCGCCGCGGGCAATGATGGGCCAGAGGGCTTCGACTTTGTTCTTGCGAATGCAAACGTACCAGTCGTAGAGGTTGACGGTCGGGTCGCAGTGGCCGGGGATGAGGCGAAGGAGATCGCCGAGCGCGGGCGCGGCTGCGGGGTCGCGCAACTTCAGTGTGCCGTGTTCGTCCGACGCGCCGACGAACTCGATATCGGGCCGGCCGTGGACACGGGGTAGCCCGGAGTCAACGGAGTGGGCTTTCAGCCCGGCATCGACGACGGCCCGGTCCGGCGTCGGCCGGCTCATCACCTGACAGAGCACGAACAGCGCGTGCTCGAATTCGTGCGGGCTGCCTTCGACTTTCGCATAGTCGACGTCCATGAAGACGTAGGAGCCGGCCTGGAGCTCGTTGTAGATCCCGCTGGCGAGTTCCAGCTCGTATGTGCCGGTGCCCGCGCCGGTGACGGTCGGGGAGTTGAACCCCGCCGCCTTCAAATGCCCAACGGTCTGACGGGTCAGCATGACGGAAGCCTCGATGGCCGCCCGGCGGTCGGCGAGTGCATAGATGTGCTGGGCTTTTCCGTGGTAGGCCTGGATGCCGGCGAATCGTAGCGACGGCTCCGCGGCGATCGCGCGGGCCAGGTCGACAGTGGGTTGCCCGGGTGCGGTGCCGCACCGACCCGCACCGATGTCGACCTCGACGAGGACGGGCAGGCGGACGTCTGCGGAAGCGGCCGCGCGGCCGAGGTCCCGGACGTTGGCCGGGTGATCGACACAGACGGCAACAGTGGCCTGCTTCGCCAGTGCGACGAGGCGGGCGATCTTCTGCGGACTGACGATCTGATTGGAGACGAGTACGTTATTGACGCCGGCGTGAATCAGTGCCTCGGCCTCGGCTACTTTCTGACAGCACACGCCTACCGCTCCGCGGGCCATCTGGTGTCGGGCGATGATCGCGCATTTATGCGTCTTGGCGTGAGCCCGCAGGCGAACGGGCGAGCCGTGGAGTTTACCGGCCATGCGGTCGAGGTTGCGTTCGTAAGCCTCGAGGTCAATGACAAGGGCAGGGGTGTCGATCTGGTCGATCGACATGCCGACCCGCGCGGGCGGGATGGTGGTCATGGTTCGTTCTCCGACCCGTCGGCTCTATTGGATGGGCCGGGCTGCGCGCGGCCAGTCCGGAGTAATCCAAATGCGAGAAGTGCGAGCCATTCGGTCCTATTTGTTTAACCGACAAAACCGGTACGGTCGTCAGATCGATCATAATCCCAATGATCGGAGTGATCGTACCGAATTACCCAGTGTCCGCGACGCGATCATTGATTGCGATCTGTAATGTCTGCACAAACTGACTTAAGTTATTGCGATCAAACCAATAATACCGTGCCTCGGAAACCAGCCTTACGGTTGGTGGGTGTGGTATTCTTCCCGATTTCAGGAGCTGTTTTCCATGTCCCGTTTCGGCAAGCGTCGCCCCGCCCTGCAAGTCCTCGCTCTGGAATCGCGGGAAGTACCCGCGGTTGCGGTTTCCCTGGTCGGCGGCAACCTCACCGTGACCGGTGACAACGTGGCCAACACGCTCGTCGTGAAGGCGACGGCGGACAACCAGTTCCAGGTGCTCAACACGGTCGGTGCTAACCCGCAAGCCAATCTCGGTACCTACAACGTGCCGGGCAACCTGAACATCCGCATGGGGAACAGCGCGGATGATTTCACGCTCGACATCGGCGCATTCACCTACACCGGATCCGTGTCCATTCTCACCGGCAACGGCGCAGATTTCGTCCATGTGCAGGGCAACGGCGGTAACATTAATGGTTCGATCAGCTTCCAGACCGGGGCCGGCAACGACATCGTGACCTTTGACGGCACTGGTCTGCTGACGATTTCGAGCGGCATCACCGCCAATCTCGACGCGGGGACAGACGACTTCTTCATGGGTAGCGGCCGGTGCAAGATCGGCGGAAACTTGAACGTTACGAACGGTAACTTCATCAATGCGCTCGCACCCTGCGACATCGCCGGCAACGTAATCATCAGCGCCAATGAAGGCTTCGCCAACGATTTCACTCTCGGATGCAATGTCGGTGGAAACGTCACGCTCACCAGCTCTGCAGGCAGCGACGTACTCCGCATGGGGTCCGACAGTACGATTGCCGGAAACCTGATGATCAACCTCGGCGCGGGCAACAATATTTTCGAGATCGGAGCCGGCGTGGCGATGCCCGGCACTGCGAAAGTCGGCGGTACGGTGACGTTGCTTGCGGGCAATGGCAACGACTCGTTCACGGTCGGCTCGGGCGGCAATGGCGGCGGTTCGACGATCAGCGGCAGCCTGAATATCAACGCCGGAGACGGCAACAACACCTACAATCTGGCGTCCGACCTCATCCTGGCCGGCAGCCTGGCGGTGACGGCCGGCAATGGAAGCGACAACCTGGCGACAACTCCGGTCCAGTCCATCATTGCGGGCAGCGCCAACTTCCTCCTGGGCAACGGCAACAACTCGCTGACCATGGGTGCGAACAGCACGCTGTCCGGCAACCTGTACTTCCGCACGGGCGGCGGCGTCGACACGCTGACGCTGCTCGCGGCCCAGACGTACAACCTGAACGCCTCGTTCGGCGCGGGCAATGACACGTTCGTCATGAACAACGCCGGGCTGCTCCTGAACGGCTTCCTCGACTTCGGCACGGGCGACGAC
>JAIBBI010000116.1 GCA_019694755.1 Gemmataceae bacterium | reverse complement strand
GTGAACCCGAAGATCGATTGCATCGTCGCCCAGGACGTGGAGATGACCAGTACCTGCGAGTACTCCGACCTGATTTTCCCGGCCAACACCTGGATGGAGTACCAGACCTACGAGACGACGGCGAGTTGCTCGAACCCGTACCTGCACGTCTGGAAGGGCGGCATCGACCCGGTCTTCAATACCCGCGACGACGTACACATTCTCGCCGAGACGGCCGAGGCTCTGAGCAAGGAGACGGGCGACAGGCGGTATGCCGACTACTGGAAGTTCATCCTCGACGACAAAGTCAACGGCGTGAAGGTTTACCTGCAGCGGCTCTTTGACAGTTCGACGACGACCCGCGGCTACAACGTCGACGACATCATCAACGGCAAGTACGGCACGCCCGGCACCGCGTTGATGCTCTTCCGGACGTACCCGCGCATCCCCTTCTGGGAGAACACGCACGACAACATGCCGTTCTGGACCGACACGGGTCGGCTCAACGCCTACTGCGATATCCCCGAGGCAATCAAGCACGGCGAGAACTTCATCGTGCACCGCGAGGGCCCCGAGGCCACGCCGTACCTGCCGAACGTGATCGTCAGCACCAATCCGCTGATCCGGCCCGATGATTTCGGCCTGAACCCGGCTGCCATGCACTGGGACGAGCGGACGATCCGCAACATCAAGAAGGGCTGGGGCGAAGTCAAACAGACGCAGAACCCGCTGTGGAAGGACGGATTCCAGTTCTACCTGCTCACGCCGAAAAGCCGGCACCGCGTTCACTCGCAGTGGTCGACGGTCGACTGGCACATCATCTGGGATTCCAGCTTCGGCGATCCGTTCCGCAAGGACAAGCGTCTGCCGGGGTTCGGCGACCACCAACTGCACATGAACCCGGACGACGCGAAGGCGATGAACATCAACATGGGCGATTACGTGTATGTGGATGCCAACCCGGCCGACCGGCCGTTCACCAACTGGCAGAATGACCCGCGCCGCGCCAAGGTGGCCCGCCTGATGCTGCGAGTGGTCTTCAACACCAGTTACCCGCGGGGCGTGGTGATGACCAAGCACGCGCCGTTCATCGCCACGGAAAAGACCGTCCTCGCCCACGAGACCCGGCCCGACGGCCGGGCGCTTTCGGCCGACACCGGGTATCAGGCCAACCTCCGCTACGGTTGCCAGCAGTCGTGTACCCGCAACTGGCTGATGCCGATGCACCAGACAGACACGCTGTTCCACAAGGCCAAGTTGAAGATGGGCTTCATGTTCGGCGGCGAGGCGGACAACCACGCCGTCAACACCGTCCCGAAAGAGACGCTCGTGCGCATCGTGAAGGCCGAAGACGGCGGCCCGGGCGGCAAGGGGACTTGGGAGCCGGCCACCCGGGGGCTGGGGCCAGAGAGCGAAAGTACGCCGATCAACCAGCTTTACCTGGCCGGCGGGTTCATCCGCGTAGACGGAGCGTGATGCCATGACACACGACGACGAGCGATTCGTCCCCAAAGTCCACCCCGCCACGCGGGAGGTCGAGGCCGAGGACCCGCTGGAACTGATCGCCAATCCCGCGCCGGGCGACCCCGACGTCATGCTCAACTGCATGATCCAGGAGTTCGCCTGGCAGGGGTACGACGCGGCCCAGTTGCTCCGGCTGTTTCTCAACCCCGAGTACCCGGTGCTGAATCAACTGCTCGACTGCTACGGACTCGAGGAAGTCCGCCGGCGGATCGACGAGACACTGACCGGGTTCGATGCGTTCAGCGTGCATGCCGTCATCGCTGAGACGCCCGATCCCGAAGACGACGATCACAACGATCTGATCCAACTGACGGTGCGCGGCTGCGGTTAGCGGCGTTCCCGTGAATAGCCGCAGGAGGAACTCGTCATGCCGAGTGTTTACAACTGGCAACTTGGCCGGCCGATGAGCTACCCGTTCGAGGAGCGGCATCCGCAATGGCAGTTCGCCTTCGTCTTCAACATCAACCGTTGCATCGCGTGCCAGACGTGCACGATGGCATGCAAAAGCACCTGGACCTTTTCCAAGGGCCAGGAGGCGATGTGGTGGAACAACGTCGAGACCAAACCGTTCGGCGGTTACCCCCACCACTGGGACGCGAAACTGCTTTCCATGCTGGAAGCCGAGAACCCCGGCGGGCAGGTGTGGGATGCGGGTCAGAAGGAACCCGCGAAACAGCCCTACGGCACGTTCAAGGGCAAGACGATCTTCGAGGCCGCACCGACCCGCGTCGGACCGGAGGGCCCGCAAAACGTCCTGGGCTACCTACCGTCCGACGCCGAATGGCGCACGCCCAACATTCACGAAGATTCGGCCACGGGCGGCAAATGGAAGGACAGCAAGTTCGGCGCGTCCTCGGTCCTGCCCGAGCACCGCGTATGGTTCTTCTACCTGGCCCGCCTGTGCAACCACTGCACCTATCCCGGTTGTCTCGGCGCGTGCCCGCGCCAGGCGATCTACAAGCGACCCGAAGACGGCATCGTGC
Organism: Gemmataceae bacterium; assembly: GCA_019694755.1. GTDB lineage: Bacteria > Planctomycetota > Planctomycetia > Gemmatales > Gemmataceae > JAIBBI01. Next base: position 13,832 of record JAIBBI010000116.1, on the reverse strand, counting down.
TAATCGATCAGGAGCGCTGCCGCGGCTACCGCAAGTGCGTCGAGGGCTGCCCGTACAAGAAGGTCATGTACCGGCCGACGACCAATACCAGCGAGAAGTGCGTCGGCTGCTATCCGCGGGTCGAGGGCAAGGATCCGGAACTCTGTCCCGACGGCGCGCCGATCGAAACGCGGTGCATGTCGGTGTGTGTCGGCAAGATTCGCTTGCAGGGACTGGTGAAGATCGGCCCCGACGGGCAGTGGGTAAAGGACGCGGAGAGCCCGCTCAACTACCTGATCCGGGAGCGGCAGGTCGCCCTGCCCCTTTACCCGCAGTTCGGCACCGAACCGAACGGTTTCTACATTCCGCCACGATGGGTGCCGCGCGGATACTTGACCCAGATGTTCGGGCCGGGCGTCGGCAACGCTATCGAGCAGTACTCGTGTCCGGACCGGGAGTTACTCGCGGTGCTGCAACTGTTCCGGGCGCAGCGGCAGATCCTTTACAAGTTCAAGATCGAAAAGGGGCCGAAGGTCGCCGAGGTGCCCGTCCGCATGCCGGACGGCAAAGTCAAAGTGCAGGAGATCTTCAACGACACCGTCTTCGGCTTCAACAAGTTAGGCAAGGAAGTGGTGCGGATCACGATCGAGGAACCGATCCACGAACGGCCCCAGGCGAAACACGCCAACTCCATCTGACCCCGGGGGAGAAGACAACCATGATCGAACTACAAACGGACATCCCGGCGGTGAACCTCGCCCGTGAGACGATCTACCGGTTCGTCGCCGCCGGGATGCGGCACCCGGCCGAGCAGTTGCTGCCGATGCGGGACGCCGCCTCCATCGATCTGCTCCGCGAAGCCATCGGCCTTTTGCGCGACGAGGCGGCCGAGGTGGACGTGCATCGTGGTTTCGGTGAAGAACCGGCCGATGCGATGGACGCGACGGAACTGATCGCTTGGTTGACCGGCCCGGCCGACGACCTGTTCGCCGAGTACGACCGCGTGTTCGGCATCGGTCCGACCGCCGACTTCCCGCCGTACGAGACGGAGTTCTGCGCGAATCAGGAGCCGTTCTACCGGGCGCAGCAGATGGCCGACGTGGCAGGGTTCTACAAGGCGTTCGGGCTCAACGTGGCGCGCGGCCGGCCCGACCGGCCCGACCACCTCGCACTGGAACTCGAGTTCATGGCCCTGTTACTCACCAACGAACGGCTGGCCCTGGAGAGTATCAGCGACTTCCGCGACGAACACGTCGCGGTGTGCCGGGCCACTCAGCGGAGCTTTTTCAACGATCACGTGTCGTGGTGGGTACCGTCCTTCGCCGCCGGCCTGCGGCGCAAGGCCGACACCGGCCCGTACGCGGCACTGGGATACCTGCTCGCCGCGTTCATGCCCCTCGAACGGGCACGGCTTGGGGTCAAGGCCCCGCAGATGCCTGTCCGCCCGCGATCCGTCGAACCGCCCGAGGCGCAAAGCGGGTGCGAAGGCTGCACGCCGACCACGTAAACCACGGACAAACCCGATCGAATCCATAACCGGAGTGACAATCATGAAGCGAGTTTTCTGTCTGTCGATGGCATTGACTTGGGCGGTCATCGTCGTGCCGACGGCCCCCGCCCAGGGGAAGAAGATGGTCGAGGGCACGGGCGTCGGCACGATCCGGGGCAAGGTGACTCTGGACGGAGTCGCGCCGGCCGATGCCAAGCTGAAGATCGACCCCAATAACAAGGACGCCTCACACTGCCTAAAGGACGACACCGTCGATCCGACTTGGGTCGTCGGCCCGGACAAGGGTCTGGGCAACGTCGTGGTCTTCCTGAAGCCGCCGGCCGGGGCCGCATTCAAAGTTGATCTCAGCAAGAAGTCCTGGCCCGAAGAGATCGTCATCGATCAGCCGTTCTGCTCGTTCAAGCCGCACGTTTCGGTGGTGTTTCCGGAATACGACGGGAAGCGGACGGGGCAGAAACTCATCGTGAAGAACAGCGCGCCGATCCTGCATAACTCTCGGATTGCCGGCAGTTCCTTCCGCAACCCGGCCAAGAATGAGACGCTCGCCGCGGGCAAGGAAAAACTGTTCGAACTCAAGGCCGACACGCAAGCGCTCAAGATCAACTGCGACGCCCACAAGTGGATGGAAGCGTACATCTGGTCCTTCGATCACCCGTTCGCGGCAGTCACCAAGCCGGACGGCACCTTCGAGATCAAGAATGTTCCCACGGGGATCGAAGTCAGTGTCATGGCCTGGCACGAGATCGGCACTCCGGCCAACGGCAAAGAGATCAAGAAAGCCGCACTGAAAGACGGCGACACGATCAACTTCTCCATCAAGAAATAGGAACTGGCAGCCGATTAGTTTGTCGCCACGGCCCCGTCATTCCTCCCTCGGGATGACGGGGCCGCTTTGCAATTCCATCAGACGATGTGTGCGGCGGAGTAATAGTGCAGCGCGGGGCGGGGGAAAAGTGAAGCGATGATAGGATGAAGTTTACGCCGCGGCGGTGCCTCCGCGGGTAGAGGAGTCGGGTAGGGTTCAGGATTCTGGCTCGGTCCATTGTCGACGTTTCGCGTCGTGCAGGCGGTAGCTCTCGTCGGACCTTTCAACGATGACGCAGCGTTGGGTGAACCGGCCAAGGGCGGCGTCGGTGTGGCGGGACGGCCGCGCTTACGATCCGATCGAACGGACCACCTGACGACGACAGGGAGGTCGGTCGAGCCCGGCCGGTGGTCGTGGACGACTCATGGGTGACTCCGAAAGGTGCGCGGCCGGCGGCGTCGCAGCCGACCGGCGGAAATGTGAGTGGCGGCACCCATCGTATTCCGATTCATGGCGACGCCCGCATGACGGGTGATCCCGAATGATTCTGGAGCGTAACCACGACCGCGTCGGCCGCGCTCATTGACAACGGCTGAGGACCTCACTCAGCGTCCGGCTCTGAAGATAACGGACGGGAAACGACATCGCGGGTCATGGCGACAGCGGGCCGAGGCATACCGACCGACGCCGATGGCGTCGAGGATGGCACGGGTTCCCGCCCCGCCCGATCCTTTGCACCCCGGGCTTAACTCGGACTCCTTGAATAGATGCGCACCTATCAGGACGTCATCAACAGGCGAATCTGGTTCTCGAAATCCTCCGCTTCCAGATGCGACTCGCCAAATACTTGCAGGCTGCAAGGCTCGAACGCCCTGCCGGGCCTTTTTTTCAGTTCGCCGCCCGCTCCACCTTGATCGACTCGATTTCCAGCTTAAACGCACCGGCCTTCTTGTCGCTCAACATGAAGCCCAGGGCGTTTACCTCTTCAGGTTTCACCGCACCGGCATCTTTGACCACTCGACCAAATGAAGTTGCCTCAAACTTGTCGAGCGGCAGCTTGATCTCGATCCACTCGTCCTCCTTGGACTGCACCGTTGCCCGGTACGAGAAGGCCATCAGCGGCTTGTTGAGGTAAAGGTTCATCAAGTATTCCCGGCCATCGCCTCGGACTTTGGCGACCAGCGTATCGCCTTTCTGCAGACCGAGCTTTTTGGCCTTCGTCCGCACGGAGGCGAAGCCGCCGTTGTTCTCCAGAGACAGGGTGCCAAAGAACTCCAGAGTCTTCTTGTCGGTGATCTTGAATTTGCCCTCGGACACGCCGCCCATCACGCCGTCGTTGACGGCCTGCCACTCCTTGGCGGCGTCCGCTCCGGTGAAGTCGAACAGCGGTTGCGGTTTGTCGTCGGCCATGAGGAACGCCCCGGACAGTAGGAGTGCGAGAACCGAACCGCAGAAGAGTCGCCGAGTACCCATGAAACGTGTCTCCCGTCATGAGACGTGTCGCCCAACTCAATGACAGTCGGAAGGCGGCGGCGACAGGCGACGGTCCCTCTGTTTCATTCTTGTATGTGTGCGGCGGAGTAAAAGTGCAGCGCGGGGCGGGGGAAGTGTGAGCCGCTGATGGGATGAAGTTTACACGGCGGCGGTGCCTCCGGGGTCGAGGAGTCGGGTCGGGTTCAGGATTTTGGTTCGGTCCGTCGTCGACGTTTCGCGTCGTGCAGGCGGTAGCTTTCGCCGGACGGTTCGAAGATGGGCAGGGCCGGCAGCCTTCCAACAAGTCATTCTCCCGTCCCGCGATCGCTCTCAGCCGGAACTTCCAACGCACCGAGTTCCGTCACGCTTTCATTGGTCCAGCGGTCGGACACCAGGGACCGCCCGTCCAAGGTCCAATCGGCGGCCCAGCCAATAGTGACCAGAACATCCGCCTACTCACCACTGGACCGTCAGTAACGGATGCCAAGATAGCCCCGGACAGAGTATGCCGGCGATTCGCCGGACGACGCCTGCAAGTCCGCACGAACGCCGAAAGTCGATCGACTTGTAGTCGATTCCCCATTCATTCCGAGCCAGGATGTCGTGCCGTGGGGGCCCGAAACGAGGGCACCGGAGGCAATCGCTTGAGTCGGGCCTCGTAATGCGACGACGATCAGCGACACGGCTCGCTCATTGGTCGGCGCATGGCCGGGCGCCTGCGTGAATCGCTGTTGCGCGTTCACCATGCCGGCAAATTGGATCCCGTCGGCAGTAGTCGCTTGCCCGGTGACCTGCAGTTCGGCGGCGGTAGTGGATCCCAGAAAACTCGACTCGTGGAGAAAGTCGGCCGCAGCATCGAGCCGCGGGCCCTGTTGCAAATGACTGCGTGCGTGGACTGATGCGACGGGGAGTGGTTTGAGCGTTTGCGGGAGATCTGCGGCGCTAACCCTGCCGAGATCTGGATCGCCGAGCAGTAGGGCGAGAGCCACGAGACCGACAGCAACGCGAATCACGATCCGACTCCGGGTGTGCATATCGAAGAAGTCGCAGCACCGCATCGGTCATTGGGACTGCCGAGCTGGCCGCGATGCATTGATTCTCCCGATCCAAGTCAAGCCATGCCCAATTGCCGCACCGGCTTCGGCGGCGCAAATCGCGATCACCGTGTCACTTGGCTAACACAAGCGACAATCGACAGAACTGAAGATTTGCCGGGGCACTTACAATGCCTGCGGGCGTTGTTCTGGCTACAACTTGAAACGTTGCCCGTCTCATCCGAGGTGGTTTGAGTTCCACGCTCGGCCATCACAGTACCTTGAGTTGCTCGCCAAACGTCCGGCCAAGAGTGACTCGTCCATGCCAGTAGCCACGTCGGGGCGTCATTACACTTCTTGACGCGCCGAGCTTGTCCTCTACGCGAGACTCTCAACAACGTTGACCTGCCCGATTCCAAAACAGGCGCTAAATGCTCCGTAGAAAGTTCAGCCGAAACTGAAGAAAATCGCTGGGCCCCACGACGCCATCGCCGTCCGCATCGAAGATGGGGTTGTTGGCGCTCAGCCCCAGCCGGAATGCCAGGAAGTCCGTGGAGTCGACTCTGCCGTCGCCGTTGGAGTCGCCGTAAAGGCGGAAGAGGCCGTTTTGCGGGGTGCCCACGAGCGTGTAATCGTCGCCGGGGGTGATGTCGCCGTTGCCGTCGAAGCTGCCGGGGATCGCCGCCGCCAGCACTTGCAGCGTGTACCGGCCGTCGGGTACCGGAGTTGCGCCAGTGAAGATAAGTGTGGCCGAAGTCCCGGCCGTCGTCACCGTGAACGTGAGGGGCAGCCCATCGCTTTGCCGGGCGATGCGGAACGGATTGCCCGAGAGGTCAAGGACACGGTCGAACGCCACCGTCACCGAAAACAACCGCGAACGCTGGGCCGCGCCGCCGTTGATGGTCACGCCCGACACCGTCGCGGGCACGTTCTGATTCTCGTACGCGCCGATGTCCGTGGCTTTGCCCCGCACGCGGGCGAACCCGGTGCCGCGCACGTCGTTGGTCAGGTTGGCGGGGTTCGCGCCGGCGTTGATCAGCGGGCTGGTGAGGAGCGGGACGTAGCTGCCGTCGAGTTGGGCGGGCGTGCCCGTTGGTATGTTGCCGCCCTGATCGACGTAGCCGAAGCCGAGGGGTGAGCCGATGAGGCTGCGCGAGGCCTTCACTCCACTCGCGCTGATATCGGGCGCTTCGTTGTCACTGTTACCGGTAACGACGGTGCTTTCGAGCGTGAGCGATGTGGCCCGTATGCCGCCGCCGGGACTCGATGTCCCGGTGAACAGCGACGCGCTGTTGCCGACGACGGTGCAGTTTTGCAGAATCGCGGGGCCGAACAGGGCGAGCGCGCCGCCGGACCGGGCCGAGTTACCCGCGAACAGGCAGTTGCGAGCAGTGAACGAAGTACCGTTGAACCAGATCGCGCCGCCGTCGGCCCGGTTCGAGGGCGCGGAATTGCCGGTGAAGTTGCAGCCTTCGAGCAGGAGAGTGCCGGAGCTGTAGATCGCGCCGCCGGCCGTTGCGACGATACCGGAAACGATGTAGTTGCCGGCGAAGCTCGAATCGCGAATGGTGGCGCTGCTGACGGCGAGCGCGCCGCCGCCGGTCGTCACTGAGTTGCCCTGGAAATTGCAGCGTTCGGCCAGCAGTTCGCCATTCAGATAGACCGCCCCGCCGAACGCCGAGGGGTAGAAGGCGAAGTTGTTGATGAAGCTGCAATCGCGCAGCGTCATCTTCCCCGTCCCGGCCACCGCGCCCTTATCCACCGCCGCGTTCGAGCTGTCGGTATCGCGGATCGTCATCCGCTCGAGCGTGAGATTCTTCCCCTCGAAGGCGCGACCCGTGGGCCGGGTGATCGCGAGTTGCGATGCGCCGGGGCCGATGATGGTCATGCCGTCTTCGAGGATCGGCAGGTCGCTCGTCAGCGTAATCGTCCCGGCGACCAGAGGCGCGAACGTGATACTGTCCGTCGCGAGATTCGCCTTCGCGTCGAGGACGGCCTGGCGGAGCGAGCCCGCGCCGCTGTCGAGCGTATTAGTGACGACGAAGTTGATCGGCGTGTAGACGGCGACGTTGAACGAGCCGACTTGCTCGGCCGGCGCGGTCACCCCGTTGATGTTGGCAACCTGACCGGCGACCACGCGCACGGTGTAAGTGCCGTTGTCGGGTGTGTCCCACGCGCCGCCCGGCGGCGTGAAGTGGTAGGTCGCCACTCGCGGCGAGCCGTTGCCGGCCACGTCGACGCCGTCGAAGATGGGCACCGCCGAGAATCCGCCCGGCCCCTCGACGACGATGTCGCCCGTACCGAGGCTGCTGACGGCGATCCCGGCCGCGTCGAAGTACTTCACCGTGACCGTCTGCGTCGTCGGGCCGTACGCAGAAACGTCCGGCGTGATGTCCTGGCCGACGGGAATTTGCAACACGCCCTCGGCCGCCCCGATATCCGCGGCCGCCCCGACGACGCGCGGAAACCCGACGCCGCGCTGGTCGTACTGCAACCCCGCTGGATTCGACCCCGCGTCGATGGCCGGGCTCCCCGGCAGCAATAGACAAGTCATCGACGGCCCGCCGTTGTCGCGGAGAATGTCGATCAGCGGATTGACGTTGAGGAGGTTGTTGGAACCGGCAAGAAGCGCGCCCGAAGTGTTGCCGATGAGACACCGGTTGATGGTGATCGGAAGACTGGTCCCGACTTCGATGTCTGGCATAGACGGCGCGACATTATTGCCAATGATCGTGCTCTCCATGGTCACTTGGGACAGCACAATGTATAAGCCTCCACCGGTTGTAGACGCTTGATTTGAGCTTATTGTACACCCAAGCAAACGTTGAGGCACGCCTCCATTCATAGACATTGCACCGCCACGCTTAGCAGTGTTATTGGCAAAGGTGCAATTTGTCAGTGTCACAATTGAACTGGAAAACTCCGCTCCGCCGCCGACCAACCGAGCAGAATTATACGCTACGAGGCAATCATCCATTGAGGCTGATCCATCTTGGCCGAACGAAATCGCTCCGCCGTAGTTATTCGAGTAATTGAGTCGCATTCTGCATCGTTTCAAAGCCATTACGGACCCGTCAGCGCAATCGATGCCCCCCCCCCATAGTGCCCAATTACTTTCAATAGTGCAATCGGTCATTGTCAGGTTAGCAAGATTTGAAGCGAGTGCGATGCCGCCACCAAAGCCGTCCGTGCAGGTGTTGCCGACGATGTCAACATTGGTGAGCATAAGTTGCCCATCTTGAACGTAGATGGCACCACCGCGGCCAAGCGTGTTCTTTGCGTTGGTCATTATGACATTTGACAGCACTACTGACTCGCTCCCAGTTGGCATATCGACCTTCAGGATACGGCTCATGTTGTTGCCGCTGATCGTAACCCTAACTGCTGGCCCAATTACCTCGAGACTGTCCACAACGGCGCATTCGCCGGTTGTGAGTGAGATTGTTTTCGCTGTTGAAAACGCGGCGGTGTCAAAAACGATCTGATCGATTCCCGGATTCGAATTCGCCTGGGAGATTGCCTGTCGAAACGAACCGGCGCCGCTGTCCGACGTGTTAGACACTAGAAACGTGGAGGGGACGATGCGCGGTTCGAGTCCGGGCAGTCCCCCAAAGACGAGGTTCGTTCGCCGCATTTGACAACTCACTTTCCGCGTTGCCGCCCCGTAAAACTAGCCTAACAGAGTACTCGCTCGATTGCCACCGGAGAATCCGACGGTAAGAGTCTTTCTGGAATTTTCGAAGTCGTTGTTGCCGACCGCTCGGCGATCGGGTAGACCAAAGTCAATTTGTCGGACCAGTCACCCCAGTGAGTCAAGTCATGACGTCCAAGCTCGCCACTCGGATTCTTCGCGCCATGTTCGTCGGCCGCCGCCGCGGTCTCCGCAACCGCCTCGCCCTTGTCAGGCTCGAGGGCCGCATCACACCAACCGTCTACTTACCCGCGCCGATCGTGAACGTGCCACCCTCCTTCTCGAAGTCGTCCTGGCCGAGCGGCGAGTTCGATGACTTTTCCCTCGGGAACGCTGTCACGACCACCAATTCTGTGCCGGCCGGGGCGCCGGTCGTGATCGACTATACGAGATCGGGCAGGGCGAACGAAACCTTGGCCATCGCCGGCGATCGGATGACGACGGGTCAAGGGGCGGACGCAGAGTTTCTGGTGTACTCTCAAAACAACAACTATGCAATGACCGAGTTGGCGTCCGCGAACATTCTCAGGCTTGACGGCGGACGGGCAGCGGTGACGTTGCCGGAAAACGTTCCGGGTAACGCCCTCGCCGTAGTCTGGCCGCGGAACCGCGACGGAGCCGGCCGACCGATTCTCATCAATCGGACTGATGCCTGGTGGGCCGCGCCGAGCCGCGCCACGGCTGGCGGGACGGTTTCCATATTCGGGCGATCTTTGACCTACGGTACGCACGAACCCAGCCATGCCGAATACCAGTCCTGGGTCTGGCTGGATTATCCGGATCACCTGACCGGCAAGTGGCTGACCGCCACGGAAGACAAGTCGAATCCATATAAGATTTCTGTCGATCTACCCTCGGATCTCCCGGTGACCAAGGCGGGTGAATCGTACGGGCTGTGGGTTCACAACGGGCACGGCGGGAAGTACGGGTGGTCGGAGCCGGTATCAGTTGAAATAGCTTCGGCATGGCCGAGTTCCTCGGGCAGTCAGAAGATTTCGAGTACAAGTGCCAATGATGGCGTGAGCGACGTGGCGGAAATTGCTACTGCTCTCAATAAGGCAGATGGGATAGCCAATGTCACTGGCGTCTTTTCGGTTCAGTCAGTCGTGTTTCCTGCGGGTGAATTCACACTCGACGACACGCTTCGACTCGTCAATACTGACGAGAACAACCGTGCCGTCAAGCACATCCGCTTCGTCGGGACACTCGACAACAAAGGCAACGTTGCGACGACCCTGAAGCTGACCGGCAGTCTTCGGGACTTCATGATTACCGGCGGCAGCACGCAGGACCCGCTGGTCGATGTCTCGTTCGAGAACATCAACTTCGACACGAATGAGAGCCTGGGTCGGGTGGATGCGAAGACAAGCGAAATCATTCCCGGCCCGGCTACCGCCCTTTTCCTCCGCGGAACCGACATCACGTTCCGGAATGTCAACATCAAGTCCAATCGACCGGACGGAGACAACCTCTCATACAACGCCAAGGGCTTTAATCCGTCGACGCTTCCGTACACGCCGTTCGACATCGAGGGGCAGCGCATCTCCATCTTCGGCGGCGAGATTCAGGCCAGCGCGCCGGGGTTCATCCCAAATTCGAGTCAGGTGCGAGTCGAGGGGACATCGTTCGTCGGCTCGGACAATGCGGGCGCGATGCTGCTGCTCTGGAGTTGCCGCGAAGTGTCCGTGACCGACTGCGTGGCGCAGTCGCTGAACCACAAGAACCACGTAACGGGAGATTCCCCGAGCGGAAACGTCGCGGGCCGGTTCGTCGTCACCCAGAATTACAGCGGCACCAACGAAAACATCTACATCGCGGACAACACGACCATCGAATTTGCCGTTCAACCCCGAATGATCGCCCAGGAGAAGAACCCCTCTGTGCCGGACCCGGTTCCGGTCCCGGTCGATAACCACGAGACCAACGCCGGCGAGCAGATTCTGTTCGAGAACGACGGCGATTTATTTTACGGGCATCCCATCGGGGCGACCTACAACACGGTGACGCTCGCGGGCCTGAGTACGAACATGTCGGCCATGCGGCTGACGGCCGTGATCACCGACGGCCGGGGACTCGGCCAGCAGCGGGACATCATCGACATAACCATCGTCGGGAGCGGCGCGAACGTGAGAGCGGTGGTCTCCGTCAGCCCGCCGTGGTCGGTAATTCCCGATGCGTCGAGCCATATCGGCCTGTCGCGGGGGACACGCAACGCGGTCGTGTATCGGAATACGCTCCAGGGCAAGTCGGACTTCGACACGTTCTACAACGCGTCCAACGGCATTCAGATCAGCGGCGCGATGCGCAACGTGGACGTGGTCGGTAACGATATCACCAACTGCACGGAAGGGATCACGGTCGGGTCCACCCAGGGCAACTGGGATCCCGTGGCCAAACACGACACTTACGACAAACGGCCGCAAGTGGCGGCCGGCTACTTCACGGTCGTCGAGATGAACACCATCGACCATGCGGTGAGCGGGATCAAGCTCTCGACCACCAACTGGCACAAAAACGACATCGGCGCGACCGTTTCCCAGGGTTCCGCGATCTTCGGCAACGTGGTCCGGCGGAACACCGTGGACCATATCGCTCCGGAGAGCTACAGTGGCCCGAATCGCCCCAGCGGCGGGATCATGCTCGATCCGGACGCGGCGTACTTCTACACGAAGGCGCACGTGCTCGGCCGGTCGGTCGACCTCGCCATCGTCGAGAGGAATGAAGGCGAGTCGGTGCAGCGAGCGATGGCCGTGGCCGGGATCGACGAGGGCAACAATTCCACGGTGTTCAACGCCATCATCAAGGACAACAAATTTAAGGCAAGTTCGACGGGTAATCCGGTCGGGATCGAATTCGCGACTGACAAGTATGCGCCCGGTACCCGGGCAGCGATTTTCGACAACGATTGGACTGGCTTCGGGGCGGCGACTTACAAGGGCAGCCAGGCAGTCTCCGCAGTTGCTCCGCGAAGGGTGATCGTTCTGGAATCCGGAACAACGCAAGCCTCGATGATCATCCACAATGCCGGCAAGCAGGCCGAACAATTCGACCCCCAGGTGGAATACGCTTCGTGGCTGACCGTCGGATCAGCGTATGTGGGGGCCGAGCATTCGGAGTCCGTCAGCCTGACGGTCGACCCTTCGGGCCTCCCTGCCGGAACTTACAGCGCGACGGTCTCCATCAATTACGGTGACTATGTGGAAAAGACGACGGTCTTCTACACAAAAGAGGGCGATCATGCGCCGTACTCCGGCTCGCCGCCGGCGATACTGGACGGAATAGCCACGACGATTCAGGCCGAGGACTTCGACACGGGCGGTGCGGGAGTCGCGTTTGCGGGGACCGACGACGATCTCAACAATTTTCAGTACCCGGGCGATCTGTACCGGGCCGACGGCGTAGATATCGGCAGCGACACGGCCGGGCAGTACTACGTCACCCATACTGTGCCCGACGAGCGGATCAATTACATCGTCAACGTGACGGGGGAATGGCTCTTGCGATTCGAAATTCGGGCACGCGGACACGGGACTGCGAGCCGGATCTTCCTGAATGTCGACGGCCAGACATTGAATGCATGGGACATTCCCGCCAACAACGCCTATTGGCAGACTTTGGATTTCATCCACGAAATGGCCCCGGGGGTGGCGACGCTCCAGCTGGAGTTCCGCGACGGGGTGGCAGACGTCGACTGGTTCCGGATTTCGACGGCCGCCGTCAGCCTGCCGTACAGTACGGACGGGACCGCCCCGGTCGTTTCGTTCTGGGGCGCGACGCAGATCCGACCGGAGCGATACGACGTCGGCGGGCCGGGTGTGGCCTATTATGACAAGAGTACCGGAAACACCAGTAGTAGCTATCGCGGTGACGAAGATGTCGACCTCGTGGCGTCGGGCGCGGATTTCAAGGTCGCGCTCGCGGCCGACGAGTGGGTGAATTACACTTTCGATGTCGCTGACGGGGGCTACTACGAAGTCCAGTTGGCCGTTGCCGACGTGAGTGGTATCGGCGACATCCAGTTTGCAATCAATGGCGCAAACTCCACCGCGGTCGCAGTCAATTCGGCGACGAAGACAGCGGCCACCGCGTATACGCTGCTGGCCGGGCGGCATGTACTCACGATCAAGGCCCTCGATTGTGATCTCAACTTGTCCGGGATCCGGATGACACCGATCGACGCCCACTTGACCCTGACATACGGATCAATGCCTAAATCGACGGATGAGACCGTGTACAGCTATTTCGCCGTCAACGCGACCGGCACCGTGTCGCAACTCGGATACTACCGGCACGCAAGCGACACGCACGACCGGACGCTACGTCTCTATCGGGTCGGTAGCGAAAGTTCGGCGTTGGGTCAGTTGACATTCCCCGGTGGGGCGGGCGCGGGCTGGCATTACCTGGAGTTCTCGACACCAATCAACGTCACGCCGGGGGCTTACGTCGTGAAGATGCAGGATACTCAGATGGGAGTGTACACGTTCGTGGGTATCATGAGCATTCCGCCGCAGTCCCCGAGCCTGATCGGGTACATCACCGGATTCCATGCGAAATTAGATGAGTACGGCAACCTGGTCATCGCGCAGAACTCCTTCGGCTACTACGGCGTCGACCTGTACTTCACGCCGATCTATCCGTGAGCCGGGGCACCCGACGATGACATAACACTGCCACGGTAATTATGTGGCGCAAACCGCCCAGGCCGCACCGTGATGGCATCGGAGGCGTGCCTGAATCGTTGCGATGGCAGTCGTTTGTGTCGGAGCGCGGCGGATCTCTTGGCCCAATTACGTTGCCTTTCGGAACGCGGGTGCAGTGAATCGGCAAATTGGGCACTCCCGCGGTCGGCTGATGGGCATCTGCCCGTCATCCGACCGCGGTAGGTGTGTGTCTGCTTGCGAACAACGGGCGATGGGTCGAATGTCGGCGAGCAGGGCTTCATCGAGACGTGGGCCGGCAATGTAATTCCGGGACCGACCCTGCCTTCGAGCGAAGTAGCTCCCGTTCTGCTAAATCCCTCCCCAAAAACATCCATAACAGTTGAGTGGAGGCTCCTTACATAGCCCTCCCCTCCCGCCACGACTCTCGCCCGCCAATTCTCCCGTCTCCACCCCGCATCGCCCGCTCTTCCCTCATCCCCACAACCGACCTCGCCCCTTCCCTCAACCCCGGAGGCTTATGAACGCACGACAGCAGTTGAATGTGGTGTACGGCGGCTGGAGTTTCGTGATCGCGTCGTTCTTCGGATGGCTGTTCAATTCGAGCGTGTTGTTTGTGATCGCGCTGGTGCTCGCGGTGGCCGGGCAGTTGTCGTCGGGCAACATCCGGCCCGGCCGCTCA
>JAIBBI010000276.1 GCA_019694755.1 Gemmataceae bacterium | reverse complement strand
AGCCGATAACCCCCGCGGCGGCGCGATGCCACCGCCACCCGCGGGTGGCGGCGCACCCGTCGTGCCCAACCCTTCCGCGAACCCGGCCGGCGGCACCGACGCTCCGGGCGTCATCCGCTCGAAACCGCGCTACGAATTCGTCATCATGCTGATGTGGCGTGAGCCCACGCCCTCCGACAAACTCGTCCCCACGGCCCCGCAGTAAAGCCCCCGAGGAAACCACACCGTGGACAAAGACAAGCTGAAAAAGCACCACTTCTGGATCCTCCTGGGTCTGGCGCTCCTCCTGTTGCCCGTCACGCTCGGCGGCGTCTGGATGAGCGTCGCGCAGGCGACCGAGGAGCGGGCCAAGAAGGTCAACGACGAAAAGAAGAAGCTGGCCGATGCCCGAACCAAGGGCCAGAACTATCTCGACCTTCAGATGGCCCAAAAGAAGGCTCTCGAGGTCCGCAAGGATGAAGTGTGGAAGGCATCGTACGACGCCCAGAAGGGGCTGATCGAGTGGCCGCCCGCACTGGCCCACCTCGACAAGCTCTACTTCGGCGACCCGATCTCCGACGAAGACCGCAACACGTTCCGCAAGGCGGACGTGTATGTCCCCGAATACGAGGCGCTCGCGCAACTGATCCGGCCGACGGAGATGAACGGCGGCTATCAGAACGTGCTCCGCGTGGTCAAATGGGGCGAGCGGTTCCCGACCGACGAAGACTGCTGGCTGGCCCTCGAAGACCTGTGCGTGCAGCGGGAAATGCTGCGGTGCGTCAGCGAGATCAACCAGTTGATGTCCAAGTTCGAGAACAAGACCAAAGAATCGGAGAAGGAACTGAAGGACCGGCTCAAGCCCGGCCCCGATGAATCCGTCTTCCGCTTCGTCAGTCCCTATTGGCAACTCGACCTCGCCGTCAGCAGCAGCTCGGAGGGCAAGGGCAACGACGTGGTCGCTCGCGGTATCCTGAAGAACATCAGCCACCGCCGGTTGAACGTCGCCCGCATCGACTTCCTGGTTTCGCTCTTTGACCCCGCGACCACGCAAGGCCGACCCGGCCTGCTCTCCGTCGAGAGCGACTACGTTTCCGTGGATGAGGAGGTCGAGTTCAAGAATCGGCCGATCAAGGACGCCCGAGCGGCCAAGCCCGTGATTCATGCCATCGAGCAAAAGCTCGACGCCCGGTTCGTACCGGTGAAGCGCGTCGAGAAGATTGCCCTCGGCTATCACTCGCACCGCACGGCTGACAAGCCCCTGGTGATGTGCGCAATGTCGGAAGAAGCGAAGAAGAAGGCCGGAACCGATGCCGCACCGGCTGCTGACCCGACCGCCCCGCCCGGCACGGCCGCGGCTCCCACGGCCGACCGCACGCCCTCGGGCATCGATCGGCTGCGTTACATCACCGTCACCAAGCAGGTTCGGCGCATGCCGATCGGCATGGTCGTGGTGGTCGATCAGGCTCACGTGCAGGACGTGCTTCGTGCGCTGGCCAATTCGCGGCTGCGATTCCAGACGGTGCAGGCTCATGCCGCCCGATACCGCGGTGGTCAAAACGCCATGGCGGCGGCCGGGCCCGCTCCTGCCATGCCCGGGCCAGCCCCCGGAGGCGGCAACGCCGGCGCATTGCTTCGCGGCTATCCCGTGCCGGGCGGCCAGCCGGCCATGACCAACGCGCCGAACCCCGGGCCGGCCATGGCATCGGGAGCGGACGACAGCGCGACCAATTTGGTTGAGATGTCGATCTACGGACTGGCTTCGATCTACGAGAAGTACCCGCCGCGGCCGCCCGTCGATCCGAATGCCGCCCCGCCCGCCGGTACGCCGCCGGCGGCTACCCCGCCAACCGATCCCGCCGCGACCCCACCGGCGGGTACGCCGAAAGCCGGCTGAGATACGATCTTCGGAAGTCTGCCCGGAGGTGAGAGTCATGGCAAAGAGCAAGGCGGCCGCGCCGAAGAAGGCCGGTGGCGGCGGCGGAAGCAAGTTCGATATCCAGCAGTTTCTCCTCGATAAAGGGGAGAAGATTGGCCTGATCATTGCCGGCGTCGCCTTCGCGCTGTTCGCCATCCTCGGCGTCATGGCCATGAGCGGTGCGGCCAATCCGTCGAAGCTCTCCAGCGAGCTCAAGGGCGGCGCGGAACGGATCGACGCCCAACTCCGCGAAACGCCGGGCGAAGCCCCGCCCCCGGCCGACGTGCCGCCCGGCGACATCACCTTCGTGAAGGTGAAGCCGAGCCAATTCGTCACGCCGAACGAGCTCTTCAACACCAGCGGCACCATCACCGAGAAGCGAAACAACCCGATCGTGCTCGCCATCGCCGGCGGGGAGGCTGTTTACGCTCAGGGTGGCATTCCCGTCTACGACATTCAGGAAAACAACATCGCGACCATTCAGGGCCGCGAAAAAACGATGAACAACGTCCGGGCCATCGACATCGAAAAGCTGCGGAAGCGTCAGGAAAAGCTCCGGGCGAAACTCGGGCTCCCGCCGCCGTCGGCCACGCCTACCACCCCGGCCCCGCCGGCCGGCGGTCCTCCGGCGGCACCCCCCGGTCCTCCGGGCGGTGGGCGCGGTCCCGGCGCGGCCATTCCGCAGAAGCGGTCCGATGACGCGGAAATCGTGTACGTCAGCCTCGACAGTCCGTCGGTTAATAACGCCGAGCTGGCCCTGAATCTCGCGCCGACTCGCATGGCGGTGATCCGCGGGATCGTGCCTTACAAGAAGCAGGTCGGCAAGTTCCTCCAGGCTCTCCGCGTCGAATCCGACTCTGCTCTGGAGTCCGAAGGCAGCGCACCGCTTTACCGCGGTTTCTCCGTCGAGCGGCAAACTTTGAAGGCCGATGGCAAGACCGTGGAGAAGGACTGGACGCCGTTCGACCCGATCGACGCGGCCCGCGACCTGTACCGGCTCGCGGCCGCCCTCGAACCCGAAGACGTGAAGTACGAGCCGTTCATCCCGGACGCGACCCACAAGCTGTACCTGCCCCGGCCGAAGTTCACCCGCGCGGGCTCGCCCGCGCCGGCCATGCCGGAGCTGGGTCAGGCGCTTCAGGAGTTGGAGAAGACCGGCCCTCCGAAAGACCTGACCGACCGGGAAAAGAAGCTGAAGGGGAAGGACAACCTGTTCGATCTGCGCCCGCAGGCGCCCCAGCCGGCCAATCCCGGCGGCTTCCCGCCCAGCGGAATCCCGGGTATGC
>JAIBBI010000115.1 GCA_019694755.1 Gemmataceae bacterium | reverse complement strand
AAATGGCTGGTCGGGCGGCGTGATCACGAGTTTCGGGTCGTCGAGCGATCGGCCGTTCGCCAGCATCAACGAGATGGACCTGAGTCTCATCTCGTTCCTGCGTGTGCCGGCCAAGCGGGAGCGCGACGCCTGGCTGCTCTCCGTCATGTATTCGCCGGTGGGTAACCTGAACTTTCCGATCCCGGGCGTGGCGTACGTCTGGAATCCCGACGATTGCCTCCGGGTGCAGATCGGTCTGCCGTTCTCGATCATGTGGCGGCCGACCGAGGATCTGACGATTGACTTCAGCTATGTGCCGCTGACCAACATCAACGCGCGAGCGACCTGCAAGTGGGCGGCGACATTGTCGAGTTATGCCGGGTACGAGTTCTACAACGAGTCGTACTTCCTGGCCGACCGGGTCGACCGCCGGGATCGGTTCATGGGATTTGAGCAGCGGCTCATCACCGGGGTCCGATGGGACTTGTGGAGCAATGCGGCTCTGGACGTAAATGCCGGCTACGCCTTCGACCGCTGGTTTGCCGAGGGTCGCAATCAGGGCGGAGACTTCCACGACCGAGTGGATGTGGCCAGCGGCGCGTTTCTGGGGGCGGCGCTGCGGATACGGTTTTGATTGCGGGTGAGATGGGTGGGTCGCGGTAGTCCCGACTGTTAGCTCCGGTTAGAATGGTGAAGGAGTGATTAACTATGAACACAACAGAATCGCAACTCGCCGAACTGACGCGCCGCGTCGAAGCACTGGAACGCGCCGCGGGTGACAAGGGCGGCTCAGCGGTCGCAGGTTGGATAAGCGTGGCCGGGATGTTCCGCGGAAGTGAAGTCATGCGAGATATTGCCCGGGAAGGGCAGGCGATTCGGGAAGCGGAGCGGGTGTTCGAAGGCCAGAAGTAGTTCCGACAGTTGCACGATCCGGCAATCGCAGGTCCGAAGGACCGACCTTCCTTAGCCCGGCCCAGCGGGCCGGGATTCGTTGATCAAATGCATGCGGCCTGAAGGGCCGCGCTGCATCGCCCCAGACCCACATCTCTGGAGTTGCCGACTCATGCCGCAATCGCTTGCAAGGGTATTGGTCCACCTCGTGTTCAGCACAAAAAACAGGACGCCGATCCTAACGCCGGCCGTTTGTACGGAACTCCATCCCTACATGGCCGGGACGCTGACCCAAAACGGGTGCCCTTCGCTTCGGGTGGGCGGCGTGGAGGATCATGTACACCTTTTGTTCGGGCTGTCGCGGACGCTGTCACTGGCTCAGGCTGTCGAGTTAGTGAAGACATCTTTGTCCAAGTGGATCAAGACCCAGGGCCGGGCGTTCGAAGAATTTCATTGGCAGCACGGCTACGGCGCGTTTTCGGTCAGTCCTTCCCGGGCCGATGAGGTCGTCCGTTACATCGATCAGCAACCGGAACACCACAGCAAGCAGATGTTCGAGGACGAATTCCGCCTACTTCTCCAAAAGCACGATATCGAATTCGACGAACGATACGTTTGGGATTGAGAGATGCGATTGCGATCGCGGCCCTTCAGGCCGCAAGGGAGGCGGGGCTTCGAGTCCCCAGCCCGATGGGCTGGGCTAAGGGGAGGTTGGCCCTTTGGGCCAAGCGGGAATCGGATGCCTGGCACAGTTGGGCCTTTGGGCCAAGTGGGAATCGGATGCCTGGCACAGTTGGGCCTTTGGGCCAAGCGTAATTAGGACGCTCGGCACGGTCAGTCCTTTGGGCCAGGGGTGAACTGGATGCTTGGCGCGGTTGGGCTTGTTGGCCAAACGGTCATTGAATGAATGTGGCATGACGGCGATCCGACTATCTGTTCGTCGATTGATGCGACTGCTTGTTAGTCGGCTTACACGATGATGCTTGTACCCGCCTACCCCCTGCCAACCATTGACACTTCCGGCCGATCGGATAACCGAACTGGAATTCCGACTGAGGCCAATCTCCGCATG
The DNA here is from genome assembly GCA_019694755.1 of Gemmataceae bacterium. Taxonomy (GTDB): domain Bacteria; phylum Planctomycetota; class Planctomycetia; order Gemmatales; family Gemmataceae; genus JAIBBI01. The sequence goes on along the minus strand of JAIBBI010000115.1, from coordinate 14,324 downwards.
AACCCCATCGAAGTCTTTCGTGCCGGCGTGGCCGGCATCGAGGCTGATCCTGCCTTGAAGGAGCAGGCGGCCAAGACGCTGGGCGTATGGCTCAGTCACACCGACTATGCCGCGTACCTGCCGCAGATCCGGTGGCAAATCGCGCTGGGCCGGTGGTCGGATCTGCTCGACCAGTTCTATCAGGTGCTGCCGTTCGGCACCGGCGGGCGACGTGGTGCAGTCGGTATCGGGCCGAACCGCATGAACTTGTGGACGCTCGGCGCAAGCGTGCAGGGACACTGCGAGTATCTCCGGCAGATGTTTCCCGGAAAGGAGTTGCACGTCGTCCTCGCCTACGACGTCCGCAAGTTTCTCGACGGGCGCAAGGTCTACAATCCGGAGTTGCCCAACCCCGTGCTCGGCCTGTCGAGCAAGGACTTCTGCAAGCATGCCGCGGGGGTGTATGTCGCCAACGGCATCCGCGTCCACATGCCGCCGCCGGACGGCCCGCGGTACTACGCCACGCCCGAGCTCTCGTACGCCATCCGGCAACTCGGGGCGCACGGCGGCCTGAACGTCAGTGCGTCGCACAACCCGCCCGACGACAACGGCGGCAAGTTTTACGACGAGCGCGGGGCGCAACCCGTTCCGCCCGACGACCAGATCATGAGCGACCTCGTCGAGCAAGTCGGCGAGATCCGCCACCTACCGTGGGACGAGGCCGTGCGGTCCGGCATGGTGGCGTTTCTCGGCGAGGACATGCACAAGGGGTTCATTGACCTGTGCCGGCGGCAGTCGCTGGTCGCCCCGCCGAAGTTCGACGAGATCCGCGTGGTGTTCACGCCGCTGCACGGCGTCGGCGGGATGACGGCCGGCGAGGTGCTCGATGCCCAGGGCTTCCGCCCGATCCCCGTGCCCGAGCAGATGACCCCGGACGGGCAGTTTCCGAACGTCACGAAGTCGCCGAATCCGGAAGTGCCCGAGTCACTCGACCGTGCCGAGCGCGTCGCCCGGGAACAGAAGGCCGACCTCGCGCTGGCGACCGACCCGGATGCCGATCGGCTGGGCGGACTGGCGGCCGACGGACAGGGCGGGTTTCATTACATCACGGGCAACGAGATCTGCGGCCTGTGTACGTGGTTCAAGCTCGATCAACTCCACCGCCAGGCGCGGATGCCGCCGTCGCCGGTGGTCATCACGACGGTCGTCACCACCGGCCTCGTCACCCGTATCGCCCGGCACTTCGGCTGTCAGGTGGTCAACAACCTGCAGGTCGGGTTCAAGAACATGGCCGAGGTCCTCCGCCAGTTTGAGGAGACCGGCGGCTACGAGGATGTCCGCGCCCGCCCCGAAGACATGATCCTGGCGACGGAGGAGAGCCACGGCATCATGGCCATGCCGCAGATCCGCGACAAGGACGGGGCGGCCGCGTGCCTGCTGCTCGCCGAGCAGGCCCTCGACGAAAAGCGCCATGGGCGCACGCTCGTCGACCGATTGCGCCTACTGGCCGAGCAGTTCGGCTACTTCCGCAACGAACTCATTAACATCGCCATGCCGGGCATCGAGGGGAAGACGCTGATCGCGAGGATGATGGCATCGCTCCGGCAAAACCCGCCGAAGGAGATTGCCGGGCTCGCGGTCACGGGCGTCGAAGACCTGCAGGACCCCGAGGGCCGGTTCGGCCCGATCAAGGGCGCGACCGACGCGGCCGGGCGGAATGTGCTCGTGTTCACGCTTGGCGAGTCGGCCAAGGTGGTCCTCCGGCCCAGCGGTACGGAGCCGAAAGCAAAGGCGTACATCGAGGTGGCGTCCGCTCCGCGGGCGGTCGGAATGCCGCAGGAAGAGTGGGACGAGACGATTCGGGAAACCGATAGTCTGGGTAAGAACATGGGCGGTCAGTTCTTACGGCTCGCGCTGGCCACGGTCGGGCGGTAGGGGGTAAATCGGATTCCTGCCGGACCGATTGGTCGGAACCAGTTTGCTGTGATACACTTGTGGAGAATCAAAGGACGGCCGGTGGCTGCGCAAGATCATCGGGTCTCGGCGTTCCATAACCGAGGAAGGTCTGCAACGGACTCGCGCAATGATGGGTGTTTACGGCGTCTGGGCGAATCGGGCTGGCTGGGCGGTTGCCCTGCTGGTCTTTCTGTATGCGCCCGCGTCGGTGTCGGCGTCGTGGCTGGGATTCAAGAACGAGACGACTTCGCCGGTGACGGTGCAGACGGCCGTGGTGGTCAATGGCCGGGTGGTGCGGGGCAACCCTCATGTGCTGTACCCCGGCGAGATCGCGTGGGACAACGTGCCCGCTCCGGGGCCTCGCCAGATTTCGGTCTACAATCCGAAGGCGAATAACGCCCTCGTGGCGCAGGAATCGATCAACATCGGCAATGCCGACATTTTTCTGTCAGTGCAGTTGGTGCAGCAACCGCAGCAGCCAGGCAAGGCGGCATTGCCGCCGGTGGTCCGGCTGATTGCGACGAAGGCGCCGGTGCCGCCGGGCCAGCAACCGGCCAAGGAGCAGCCTAAGGCCGCGCCGAATGCGCCGGTCCCGCCGCGGACGAATCTGCCGCCGACGGCGGGGCAGAATCCGCCGCCGCCCCCGGCCGAGAAGCCGAAGACGCCGGACGCCCCGAAGAGTCCGCCGCCGGCCGACAGCGGGAAGTCGAAGGGCGGGAACTAGGGGTTGGGCGAACCGCCGACCGTCTGCTAAGAATAAGCAGAGTCGAGAGGATTTCTGCATGACCGCAGTGGCTCCGAAGCCTGCCGCCAAACCCGCTGCCGCCAAACCGCGCAAGAAGCTGCCGAAAGAGTTGGCGGTGATCACCGCCGACAACTGCACCGGCTGTGAGGCGTGCGTGGAAGTGTGCCCGGTCGATTGCATCTACAAGGTCCCCGGCGAAGACATGCCGGGGCTCCAGAGCTTCTGCGACATCGACCTCGAGCGGTGCATCGGCTGCAAGCTCTGCGAGCGCTGGTGCCCGTGGGACGCGATCGACATGGTCCCGACCCAGCAGGTCGCTCAGGCGGTTGCCGAGAAGGGCGGGCCCCCCGGCTACGTCGAGAAAAACTGGGATAAGCTCGTCGCCGCCGCTCAGACGATTGCCGAGATCGCCTGGGAACAGTCGCAGGCCACCAAGAAGTAACGCCAGGAACAAAAACAACCACGCGACTCCGGGGCTCACCCGGGGTCGCGTTTCTGTTTGATGCCGAGCATGGTCTCGGCGGCGTCGGCCGCCAGGGCCAGCCCATCGCGGCGAGACAACTTTCCGGCTACCGTCCGGCACGCGGCCAGCACGTCCGCATCGTCGCAGAGCCTCCCCAGCACCTTCGCCAGTTTCGGCCCGGTGATCCGATTCACGTTGACACTTCCGCCGACGTTCAGAGATGCGACCCGGGCGGCATTATCAAACTGGTCGTGGGCCAACGCGACGATCACCTGTGGAATCCCCGCCGCCATTGCCTGCGAGGTCGAGCCGACTCCACCGTGATGCACGAACGCCTTTGCCCGCGGCAGCAGCAACTCCAGCGGCACATACCGGTAATGGACAACACCCGCGGGGAGGTCTTTCGGAATCTGTTCGCCGAACTCACTGAGCAGGATGCCACGGCACCCCATCTGCCGACACGCATCAGCGGCCGCCCGGAAGAACGGCTCGCCGTGACAGTTGGCCGAGCCGGGCGTGAACACCACCGGCGGATCACCCGCGTTAAGAAACCGCTCCACCTCGTCAGGTAGCGACCGGTCCGACCCGTCGCTCCAGAGCGGGAAGTCGGCTTGGGCCACGGGCGTCGGCCAATCGCTCTGCCGGGGGCAGTACCAATCGGGGAACAGGCACACGATCCCGTCCGGTGAGTGCCAGTAGCGCGTAATGTTGCGCACGGGCGGCAACCCGAGTTCCGTCCGCCAGGCGTTTAAGAAAGGGCAGACCTCCGGGTCGATGAAGAATCGCTCGCCGATGCGGAACATGATCCGCCGCCACCAGCGTGGACCGAACAGCCCGGGCATCGTCGGCGGCGCGACGTCGCTCCAGATCACGGCCGGCTGGCAGTGCAGCGTGACCACCGGAATCTTCAGCGTCTCCCGGGCCAGGAACGCCCCGAAGCCGAACACATTGCTCACCGCGGCCAGCGGTCCCTTCGCCGCCAGTTCCGCGTGCATTTCGTAGTGCCGGCGCAGACCCGGTTTCAGGCTGCGGAACACATGGCCGAATGCCGTGCGCGGTTTCCACAGGTCCGGGTGATCCACGCAGTTGCGGAAGTCGTCTTCATTGCCCATCGCCTCGAACGGAAATCCGTGCCGGCGAACGACTGCCCCGTAATGCTCGTTGGTCGCAAAGAAGACCTCGTGCCCGCGCCGGCGCAGCTCGATCGCCAGCCCCAGCATGGGAAACACATCACCGGCGCTCCCGAACGTCGAACAGAGTACATTCACCGACACCACTCCCGATTGGCTACGATCCCGGCCGGGTCACTGATAGTGGAACGAGACAGTGGCTTGGCAGGCCGAGCCGGCAACGACCCGGACCCAGTGAGCCGCGAACCCGTCCGGAAACTCGTGGTGAGCATACCCATCGGCGTCGACTCGGATGTCCTTGTATTTCACCCATTGGCCGGTGCCAAGAAAGTCGACCTGAACAGTGAATGTCACTTCCTGCTTCGCCGTGTGGCGCAGGTGGATCACCTTCTTGTCGAAGCCCGTCATCAGGAATGGATCGGAGACCGCATGGGCCTCGACGTTCTGGTCCATCCAGACCGCGCCCCAGCCGCCGGGTTTGCCCCAGCGCCAGAGGTCGTCGATACTGCCGAACCAGAGGCCCGATTGCGGTTGTCCCACCGCATTGTCGGTCTGGTCGCCGGCGAGGACGAACAGACCGCGCCAATAGCACATGTCGGGGCAGATTCGCAGGTGATTGCAGATGGGTTTGATGCCCCAGACCCGGCCGCCGTAGACCATCGGCGGCAGTTCGTAGAAGATGCCGAACGCATCCATCAGGTAGCGTTCCGTCTGCACCTCACGAATCCGCATCCATTCCGTGTTCCAAGTATGGTCCCACGACTGCCCGCCTTTGGGCAACCGGTAGCGCGTCCATTGCCCGTCGTGCAGAACCCGGAGGATCACCGATGCGCGGTCCCAGCCGACCGCGAACAGCGTGTTGCCATACCGTCCGCCGGCCACCGGGTTCTGTTTTCCAGACACCTCGATGAATGGATTATCTTCGAGAACCTTCCACGTGGTCCCGTCCCATTCCGCCAGCCGTCCGCCGGCCCGTTTGCCGAGGAACTCGGGCTCTTCGTATGTGTTGTTGGCGACGACAAGTCGCCCCTGCGAGGTATGAGCACCTTTGAAATGAGGCTGCGCTCCAGTCGGGATCTTGAGTTCCCGGACCAGGTCGGCCAGTTGTTTCGTCTCCAGTGATTTCACATCGGTCTCGAAAAGCAGGCCTTCCATCGTCAGGAAGTAGACCTTGCCCTTCGGATCCGTGAGGTGACGGGCGGTTGCGGTGAGGCGGTGCTTCGCCAGTGGCTCGATGGTCCGCACGTTCCCCCCGGAATCGATTGCATGCGGGCCGATGAACACCTGCTTCGATTCCCAATGCACGAGGCGGTTGGCAAAGGTCCCGGTAACGGAGGCCGGGTGCTTGCGGAATGACATGTCCGGCCCGATCTCGTACAGGCCGATGCCGCTGCCACGAATGTGGGCAACATAACCGACAGCCCAGAGGCGGTCGGCCCACGGAATCAATGCGCCGATCCCGGTCTCGCTCGTGCTGCCCACCCCGGGCGCTACGACAGTCATATGAGGGAAGACGTTGCCGACGAGCAATGGTCCCTGAGAATTCGCCGCTGTTGTTTTGTCTGTCCTGCCGGTTCCGGGTTCATCCCCGGGAGTGTGGCCGGCCCAGCCCAAAGCAATGCCGACGAGTGCGATAATTCCGCCGAATCCGATGATGTAGCGAAGAGTCATCTGCCAAGCCCCGCCGATGTGGATTGCTCGCGATGGTTTACTCTATCGGCCGGGACAGTGACCGGTGAAACGCGAAGTGATGTCCGCGTCCGATGGCCGGCGAGTTGGTAGAACAATCCCTCGACGACGGAGGAAATTGGATGAACGTGTCCGATTACTTGTTCCGGCGGATTCGCGATGCGGGGGTGACGCACAGCTTCGGGATTCCGGGCGACTTTGCCCTGCCGTTGTATGCGGCGCAGGAGAAAGCCGGGCTCAAAACTATCGTGATGACGCATGAGCCGTCGGTAGGGTACGCGGCCGACGTGTATGCACGGATTCACGGGCTGGGCGTCGCGATCGTGACCTACGGTGTCGGCACCCTGAACATGGTGAACGCGGTGGCAATGGCGTATGCCGAGGAGTCGCCGGTGCTCGTGCTGGCCGGTGCGCCGGAAGTCGGCTGGCAGGTGGGCGACACGTTGTTTCACCATCGAGTCAAGTCGCCGGCCACGCAACTCCGGGTCATGCGTGAAGTCACCGTTGCCCAGGCCTCCATCCTCGACCCTACGCATGCGGTCGAAGCCATCGACGAGGTCTTCGACGCGATCCGCCGTCACTCCCGGCCGGGGTTTATCGAGATCGCTCGGGATCTCGTATTCGCGCCGGTTACGGTGACGCCCGCTCCCGTTGCCCGGCCCGCGCCGCCCAATCGCGAAGCGCTCGACGAGGCCGTCGCGGAGATCGTCGCCCGGCTGAATGCGGCCGAGCGGCCTGTGATCTGTGCCGGCGTCGAGATCGAGCGGTTCGACCAGATGCCGGCGTTCCGGCGACTCGTCGAAAAGTTGAATGTTCCGGTCGCCACTTCGCTGATGGGCAAGGCCGTGCTGCCCGAGAATCACCCGAATTCGATCGGCACCTACTTCGGCCGGATCGGCCCCGACGACGTGCGGAAATACGTCGAGGCGGCCGACTGCGTCCTCGCTCTGGGCATGCACCTGTCCGACGTGGATGTCGGCTTCGACTCCGCACTGCTGGCGCGCCGGCGGATGATTCAGGCGACGGCCGACGGCGTGAACATCAGCCATCACCGCTATCCGGGGATCGCGCTGGCCGACGTTCTGGCCGCGCTGCTGAAGGCCGACGGACTGACCCGGCACGGCTTCGCGGGCTTTGCCCGGTCCGCGCCGCAGTCGGCGGCGGCCAAGCCGTGGGGCACCGGCGCGATCATCGACGAATTGAACCGGTTCCTCACTCCCGCGCACGTCGTGATCGCGGACACCGGCGATTGCCTGTTTGCGTCTGTTGTGTTGCGGGCGGAGCAGTTCATCGGCCCGGGTTACTACGCCAGCATGGGTCTGGCGATCCCGGGCGCGATCGCGGCCCAGATCGCCCGGCCGAACTGGCGGCCGGTCGTCCTCATCGGCGACGGGTCGTTCAAGATGAACGGCGTGGAGTTGGGCACGGCCCGCGATTACGGTCTGAACCCGATCGTGATCGTGCTGAACAACCGCTCGTTCGGCACGCTGCGGGCCGCGGACCGCGACAGGGAATACTACCGCGTCCGGCCGTGGGACCTCGTCGGCCTGGCGGCGAGCATCGGCGGGCACGGCATCCGCGTGACGAACATCGAGGAATTCCGGGCTGCGCTGCGCGAAGCGCAAGCATCGACCGGCTTTGTGCTGATCGACGCGCAACTCCCCGAAGGCGACGCCTCGCCGACGCTCCTCAGGCTGGGCACCGAGTACGGCGGGAAGATCAGAGTGGAATAGCGGTCAGAGGCACGGGTACAGTCCGCCCGTCGTCCGGTTGCTGAAGAACGGATCGAAGATGTTGATGTTCTCGGGAACGAGTCGCGAGACGGCATTGATGGTCCCGCTCTGTACGGGGACACCAAAAACGAAGTCGTCCATGCTGAAGGGGCGGAGTCGGCGCTCCGAATTGGTCGACTGCGGGATCAGAGCGTAATTGACGTTGGGACCGTCGCCGACGTACAGGCTCTGCCGGCCGGTGCGGAGGTCGAGGTTGCCGATTCCGACACGCTGGCCCTGCAGATTGCGAGGGTCGCTGGTGAATGCCTCGGCCTTGGTGTAATACCGCTGACCGGGTGCAGCGCTCCAGACCTTGACGTGTGGACTGGCTCCTTCGCCCGGACCGGTGGCGATATCGGTGCGGTTCGCCACGCCATCGAGTTCGCCGGCGGCGACGTAGACGCCGCTGAGCATTCCGGGATCGTACGCGAAGAACTCGTCGATGACGAAATTGCCAAACGAGTCGTAAATCTTGACGTGGGGACCGCCCCCCGGCCCCGCAGCGCAAATGATGTCAGCCCGGCCATCGCCGTTGGCGTCGCCGGAAGCGACGCGGACGCTCCCGCCGAATCCGCCGAAGGGAACCACATTCCGAATGACACCGCCCGTGGAGTTGAACACGTTGACCGTGGCCGGACCGCCACCGTCGGTGCCGACGACGATCTCCTGCTGGAAACCGCCGGAGATATCGACGTTTCCGATCGCGACATAAGCCCCGGCAGTGAACGCCGGGCCGAACGGGTAGAACTCTCTGACCAGCTTCAATTGTGCGTTGAGAAACGACGAGCCGTCGAAAATCCGGACCCGGGTCGCGGTGCCACCAGTGGGTACGGTGACGACATCGTCAATGCCGTCGCCGGTGACGTCACCCACGGCCAGCCGAACGCCGACACCCGCGGTCGCCCCATCGTAGGCGTTGAACGATTTCAGCGTCCGACCGGATCCGGCGAAGCTGGTCGGGTTACCCGCCGGCCCGATCGGGCCGTTGTTGGCATAGACGGTGACCGCGTCGTTGCCGTCTTGCGATACGGCAAACAGTTGCGTTGAGCTCGGTGTTTCCCGGGTTTCCAGGCACTCCAGGCGCAGCTTGGTTTTCATCTCGTCGGTCTCCGGGAACGGTAGATGGAGTGTACCACGTTCCCGGAGTCCGCGCCGGCTCAGTGTTTGTGGCCGGCGTGGTCGCCTTCCTTGAAGTCGCCCGCATACGGTTTGCCGTCGAGGACCGCGCTCAGGGTGCCGGCAAAGTGCTTTTCCACCGCCAGCGCGGGGTGTTTGCCGACGAACCGCGATGCCGAGCCGGCCGGGTCGCCGTCCTGTGGCTTCGCCGTCAGCTCGATTGTGACCGGCGGGGTCTGCTTGAGCGTCAAAGTCACCGCAGCCAGTTTCACCGGCGCGGGCTTCAGTTTGTGCCCGGCAAACACGTACACCGTAGCTTCCTGTGTCTTGTGGTCGACGGTGAACTCCAGTTCGTATTCGCAGTCGCCCCACTCTGCGATCGGGCCGTGGTGCGGGCCTTCCTCGTTGCCGTGGTGCGCTTCGACCTTGGCTTTGGCCTTCGGTGCGTCGCCGGGGTTGTGACCGCAGCCGAGTGCGGCCGTCAGCAGCAGCGCGGGCAGGAATCTCGACATGATGCGTCACTCCAGAAACGGGTCGTGGGCGGCGTGAATCAGTCGGTCGATCGACCGGCCGCTGAACTTCCAGAAGATGCCCGGGTGCAGCAGGAACTCGCACAGCGTGCTGGTGATCAGCCCGCCGAGGATGACGGTGGCCACGGGGTAGAGGATCTCCCGGCCCGGCTGTCGGCCGCCGATCACGAGCGGGATCAGGCCGATCCCCGCGGTGAGCGCCGTCATCAGCACCGGGGCGAGCCGCTCCAGGCTGCCGCGGAGGATCATCTTCTTCGTGAACTCCTCGCCCTCGTGCCGCATCAGGTGGACGTAGTGCGTCATCAGCAGGATGCCGTTGCGGGCGGCGATGCCGCCCAGCGAGATGAATCCGACGAGGCTCGCGACCGTGAGCGGCTGGCCCGACAGCGCGAGCGCGAACACGCCGCCCACGAACGCCACCGGGATCGCATTGAGCACCTGCAGGACGATCCGGACCGACGGGAACAGCATGAGCAGAACAACGAACATGCCGACGACCGACGCGCCGGCCAGCAGGAAGATCAGGCGCGTGGCCCGCTGCTGATTCTCGAACTCGCCGCCGATCACCAGGGAATAGCCGACGGGTAGTGGCACGGCATCGAGGCGGACCCGCAGGTCTTCGACGACGCTGCCGAGGTCGCGGCCGAGGGCGTTGCAGCGGACGACGAGCCGTCGGCGGGCGTTGTCGCGCTTCACTTGATTCGCGCCGTCGCCGGGGCCGATCGCTGCCAGTTCCTTGAGCTGGACTGTGCCGCGTTTGCCGGGCAATTCGATTCGCAGGTCGCCGAGGCGGGACAGATCGGTGCGCCACGGGTCGGCGAGGCGGACGACGACGTCGAACCGCCGCTGCCCCTCGACCACCTGCGTGACGGCATCACCACGGACCGCCGTCTGAACCAGCTCGGCCACCTTGGTGCGGTCGAGTCCGTATAGCGAAAGGGCTTCCGGCTTGAGGCGGACGTGAAACTCCTCGACGCGGGCGAGCGATTCGAGGATGGGCGGAGTCAGTCCGGGCACCCCGGCGGCCGCCGCCTTCACCTGCTTGCCGATGCGGGTGAGCATGCCGAGGTCATCGCCCGAGATGCGGATGGCGATCTGGGCCGTCACGCCGGAAAGCGACTCGCGGATCAGGTGCTGGAGCGGCTGTTCGATCTCGAGATCGACGCCGGGCAGCTCCTCGCCGAGCGTCTTCAGCAGTTCTTCGATGACGTCCTGCCGCGGTTTGCCGCAATCGGGGTTCACCGTGAGCGTGTACTCCGTCGCGTTCGGCGGGTCCGCATGTTCTTCCAGTTCGGCCCGGCCACTCCGGCGGGCGAACTGGCGGATCGCGCCTTTCGGCCGCTCGGGGGACTCCTTCATCTCGCGCAGCTTGGCGTCGACGATGGCCGACGCCCGATTCGAGGCCGCCAGCGACGCGTCGGACTCCAGAGTCAGATTGATCTGCACCGCGCCTTCGTCGAAAGGTGGGAGGAAGTCGGCTCCGAGTTGAAACAGCAGCCAGCCGGAGAAGAACACGAGCACCCACGCCACGGCGAGCAGGCTGCCGGCGAAGTGCATGCTGAAGCGGACGACGTAGTCCCCGACCCACTTCAGGAACCGGAGCAGGGGCCCGTCCGCATGCTCACTGCCGGCCTTCACCCCGCCGATCAGGTAGTACGAGAGCACGGGCGTCACCGTGAGCGAGACGATCAACGACATGAGGATCGATACGATGTAGGCCTCGCCGAGCGGGGCGAAGATCCGCCCCTCGATGCCGGGCAGGGCGAAGAGCGGCAGGAACACGAGCACGACCATCGCGGTGCCGAACACGATGGCCGAGCGGACCTCGACGCTGGCCTGGTAGATGACCCGGAGAATGGGCCGGGGCCTGTCCGAGGCCGCGTTTTCGCGGAGCCGGCGGTAGATGTTCTCGACATCGACGATGGCGTCGTCGACGAGTTCGCCCATCGCCACGGCCAGACCGCCGAGTGTCATCACGTTGATGCTCAGCTCCGTTCCGGTGATTCGTGAGACCAGCTTGAACACGAGCGCGGTGAGCGCGAGCGACAACGGAATGGCCGTCAGCGAGATGAACGTCGTCCGGGTATTGAGCAGGAACAGGAACAGCACGATGAGTACGAGGACTGCGCCGATGGCGAGGGCTTCGAGGACGTTGTGGATGCCGCGGTCGATGAAGGCCCGCTGTTGGAAGATGTCGTCGACGATGGTGATGCCTTTGGGCAGAGTCTTCGCGATATCGCGGAGGGCGCGGGTGATCTCTTCGGTGACGTGGCGGGTGTCCGTGTTCGGTTGCTTGGCGACGGTGAGGAGGATGCCCGGCCGGCCGTTGACGCTGGCGTCGCCGCGGGCCGGCCCGGCCGCCTCGACCACGTCAGCCACCTGCCGGAGCGTGATCGTGCGAGCGGGTGAATCGCGGACGGGGATGTCGAGCAGTTGCCGGAGGACGTCGTCGGGCTGTGGCCCGAGTCGGCCCAGGACGCGGACGGGGACTTCGCGGTCGATCACGGTGGCGAAGCCGCCGGTGGTGTTCAGGTTGTTCTTGCGGACGGCGGCGGCCACCTCGTCGAGGTTCACACCATGCTCGATCAGTGCGGCCGGGTCGACGCGGACCTGGTACTGCTTCCGGCCCCCGCCCATCACAAATACCTGCGAGACGCCCGGCACCTGGAGCAGCCGCGGGCGGATGATCCAGTCGCCGAGCGTGCGGAGTTCGAGGTCGTCGGGCTTCGGCGGATCGCGATACACCCCGGCCACGAGGATCTGCCCCATGATGGAGCTGACCGGGGCCAGTTGCGGATGGATGTCCGGCGGGAGGGCAGTCTCGGCGGCGTCGATCTGCTCCTCGACCACCTGCCGGGCCACGGCAATGTCCATGCCCCAGTCAAACTCGACCTTGATCGCCGAGAGGCCCGGGCCCGATTGACTGCGCACGTCCTGTACGCCTTGGGCCCCGAGCACGGCGGCCTCGAGCGGTGCCGTGACCAACGATTCGACTTCCTCGGCGGCGAGGCCCGGGCATTCCGTCATGATGGAAACGCGTGGCCGGTCGAGGTCCGGAAAGACGTCGATCGGCAGAGTTGCGGCGGAATAGCCCCCGGCCACGAGCGCGACCACGCTGAGGACCACGATCAATGGCCGGAATCGCAGGGCGAAACGGATCAGTGCGTTCAACATGGAGGATTCGCGTCCTAGTGATCGTGATCGTGTCCGCCAGCGGCGGGCTCCTGGCTGCGGATCGCGCGGTTGATCGCTGCGCCGGCGGAGCGGGCGACGAATGAGCCGACCGGCAGAGTGCCGTCGTTGGCCAGCACGGTCTCCGTCTGGTCGGCGTAGAGGACGACGACGGGTTTGCGCTCCATCCAGTCGCCGTTGACGCGAAAGGCGTAAGCGTCGGCCCCTTCGCGGATCACGGCCTCGGTGGGCAGGACGATGACGCCGTCGAGTTTCTCGAGCGGCACGCGTAGCAGAACGGATTGGCCGGGGCGAAACCGCCAGAGCAGCAGCGTCTTGCCGTCACGCTCGTAGGTCCGGGCCTGGTTGCGGAGCGGCACTGTGACCTGAAGTGTCCGCGTGGCCGGGTCGATGGAGTTGGCGATGTGCCGGAGGCGGAGTGGCCCGACCGGCGTGGTCCAGACGGCGGGGTCGTCGCCTACAAAGTCTGCTGTAACCGGCGTGGCGGCGGCGGTGGCCCGCGTCAGGGCCGGCACGTCGGTCTTGAAGGCGAAGCCCTCGATGATCAGCTCGCGGTGATCGGCCAGCATCCCGAGCGACTGCCCGGCCGTCACGAAGTCGCCGAGGTGTGCCTTCAGCTCCTGAATCTCGTACAACCCGCCCGGGTCGGGGAAGGGTGGGGCGACGACCGAGTATTCGGTGACGAAGGAGCCGCCCTCGGCCGAGGTGATCTGTGCGGGGCTGAACCCGCGGGCCTGCAGGTCCTGCCGGAAGGCGTGAACGGAGGTCCGCGCCCGGCTGATCTGCATGTCGAGCTCGATGAACCGCGACTCGGGGATGGCCGTGCCGCGGGCCTGTTCCATGCGGGCCTTCTGGTCGCCGAGCAGTTGCAGTTCGCGGGCCGACTTGAAGAGTTCGGTCTGCGCCGTCTGAGCCGCCTCGCTCACGACTCGGAGGTCGAAGAGGCGGTCTCCGGGCCGGACGGTGTCGCCCGTGCGGACGTGGATCGCCTGCACGACGCCGGCCAGCGGCGCGGACACGGAGCGGTCGGTCACGCCGGGGCGGTCGGCCACCTGCCCGGGCACCGTGAGTGTCTTCCACCAAGTCTGCAAGTGCACGGGGCCGATGGCGAGCTTCATGTTGGCACGGGCCTGCGGCGTGAGCTTGACGCGCTCGGTCGACTCGTCGCCGTGTTTCTCGGCGGGCTCTTCGGATTTGGCCGTGGGGACGATCCACGGCATCCAGACCGCGCGGGTTGCGACCGCCCCGGCGATGGCACTGGCGACGACCACCCACGGCACGACACGCAATAACAATCGACCGACAGACATGACCTGATCCTCAGGAGCGCAAGACACCGGCAATCAAAAGTCGCGGTTCAGCGCGCAGGATCAGTTCAGAAATGCGCAGTGACGTAGGAAAATAGCGGAATCGAAAGCGGAATGACGTGCTTCGTCGGACCGGGGAACAAAATCGATCTTTGAGTCCGGCAATAGTAACAGCGCGAACCCGGGATCGGGCAGCGGAACTTCGACGGTCGGCGAGTCGGGCGTGCGGTCGTCGCCGACCTCGCAAAAGCAGGTGTGATGGTCGTCGTCGTGGTCAGCCTGGAACGCGTGGCAGCAGCACAGCCCGGCCGGCATCATCAGCCGGCCTGCGATCAGGAATGCCAGGATCAGCCACGCGCCGCGAATCATCGACTCTCAGCAGCCCTCGATTTCATAAGTCCGCCCGTTACCCTCGCCTTCGCGGTTGCGGACGGCGAGTTCGTAG
>JAIBBI010000013.1 GCA_019694755.1 Gemmataceae bacterium | reverse complement strand
AGGTACGTGTTTTCGACCGCGAGGTACGGCGCGACCCTGTCGATGGCCCGCGTCGTCGCCAGGCCGCGGTCCGCGCCGGCGGACTCGAGCAGTTGCCGCAATTCGTCGGCCCGCCCCGGCGGCGAGGCCGCAACCAGCATGCTGTAGCCGGTCGTATCCGGAAACAACTTCAGGAAGTTCTGTTCGGAGAGCAAAAGCTCCCCCTGAAAAATGCTGTCCTGGAGAGTTCCCGCAATGAAGAGGGGCTCGGTGACATTGAGCGAGTCGACGACGAGAAGCCGTTTTCCCACTCCCGACTTCAAGGACCACTGGATCGTGTTCGCCTCACCGAACGCCACAATTCCCAAAGGATTGTGAATGAGGCTGGACCACGGGTTGGTAACGTTGACCGACATATCCGGGACCGTCACGGAAAAGCCGCCGCGATCGATGAAGCGGTTGGGCAGGCCGATCAGCCGGGGCCGGTCCGGTCGGGCCAGATTGCGGCAGCCGGCATCATCTCCGGCATGGACCCGCAGCGGGATCAGCGTGCTGGATTCGAGCAGGGCGGCCGCGTCGCGAAGTCGCTGCTCCTTCGTGGCCGGGTCTTTCTGGTACTGGCGTTCGAGCGCGTCGACCAACTCCTGCCGGCCCGGACCCGCGATGCCGGGGTCGTAGTTGAGGGGGATATCAAGCGTGGCGACAAAGTCGTAGCCGCCGCTGCCGCCGGACTTTTCCGCGAAGTTGGCCGCGGGCTGCCGGCGAAATGACTCGACGGAGACGAGCAGAAACGCCGCCGCCGCCAGAAGCCCGGCGGTGAGCAGCGACCGGCCGGGGTGCCGGGCGACGTTTCGCCGACCGAGTTCCGCGATGGAGCGGGCCGGGCGGACCAGCCCGCGATCGTGAGCCCGCAACCACCGGCGGAACTGCAACAGCCCGGCCGTGAGAAACAATGACCCCGCGCCGAAAAACGCGCCGGCCCGCGCTTCGTGCCCGGACACGAACTGTCCGCCAACCGCTGTGACCAAGCCTGACAGCAACGCGACCCAGACCCAGGCGGCCCGGCCCGCGGTCGATGGCGGATCCGTCGGCAGGCCGGCCGGCGGCGCGATGACCCCGCGGAGCAGCCCGACAATCGTCGCCCGGCGCAGCGACCGCAAGCTGACCAGGATCACGCCGGCCGTGACTGCGAGAATGCCGAGCATTCCGCCGACGAGCGAGCCGGGTGCGACATGGAGTTGCAGCAGCCCCGCGAGTTCGCCGTCGGGCCACATGGCCGCGAGAAGTTGCAGGAGCAGCGCGGAGTAGCCGATCGCCAGCAGGAGGCCGAGCGCCGCGCCGGCGAACGCGACGACCGTGCCTTCCATGAGATAGAGTCGGCGGATCATCGCGGGCCCCATGCCGGTGGCCCGGAGCAACCCGATCTCGGGCGCGCGGCTTTCGAGATTGAGCTTCCAGAGCAGCCCGACCAGCATGAGCGCGGCGACGATCAGAAACATGCTGAACCCGAGAAACAACCCGCCGAAGTCAGTGCCGCCGCCGACTGCTTCGAGCGTCTTCTCGCGGACGGGTGACCAGGTGAGTTGAAAGTCGGCCGGGTCGAGTTTCTGCAACAGCTCCTTCTCGACGGCCTGGCCATCGGTGGTGGCAAATCGCATCGAGGTAGCGATGCCGAACCGGCTGCCGAACAGTCGCCGGCCTGTCGCCGTGCTGACGTACGCCTTGGGCGTGGAGCGGTACTTGTCCCAGTAGTCGTCGTCGCGGCGGGCGATGCGTTTGTTGTCGTAAGGGAATGGCGGGTCCCATTCGCCGAGCGTGAGCTTGTCGGTGATGCCCGGAAAATCCGGCGCGAGATACGGGTCGACGGCCACGCCCGAGAGCGGGACCTTCGCGCGGAGTCGGTAGGGCGCGGTGTCCTCGAAGGCAGAGCCTTCCGATTCCGGGCGGAAGTACCGCACACTCACCTGGTCGCCCGGCTTCACGGTGAGCGGCGATTCGGGCCAGTCGACGAGCAGGATCTCGTCGTCCTGAAGCGCTACCTCGGCCGGGGTCAGGTACGGCCCGAGCGGCGCGGGCAGTTGCGCGTCGACCGCGGCAATGGTGGAGTAAGGAATCGATGCCCCACCGGCGTCGATGGAGTTGGCCAGGTACACGAGCGTCGGCGCAACGTTTACTGCCAGCGCATCGGCGGCATTCCGGGCCGCCATCTCCGCGGAGCGGGAAAGCAGGAGCCCTTCCGCCTCGAGATCGACCGTGCCGCGTCTGTGGAAGTAATCGAGCACTTCCGACCTCGACAGGATCTTGTCGCCGTCGGTGTCGGCCCGGGCAATCGTATCGTCGGCCAATCGGCGGCGATACTCGCGGGGTTCGAGCGTGCCGCTCCGGTCGCGGTCGAGCAGTTGAAACAGGTCCGCCGTTCGCGACTTCGGTGACCGCACAACCAGCCCGAAGTCCCCGAGCTTGTTCCCCAGGAGCGCGGGCGGCGGCGATGCCGCACCGCGTGACGCCAGCACGGCATTGACCTTGTTGCCGAGGTTCATTTTGCGCTGCAATGCCGGAAGCGGCACGAACACGGCACGGACCGGGCCCATCCCGGGCGCGAGGCTGAACCGGCTCACGTTGCTCCGCTCGCCCTCGATGGAGGCTTTCAACTCGACGACCTGCGTCAGGTCGTCGATTGTCTTTCGGCCGAACGTGCTGTCGCGGGAAATGGGCGAGAACTTCGGCACCCGAATCCGGACGGTGTCGCCGTCGTTCAGGGCAAGTTCCCGGGCGAGCGCGGCCGAGACGTAGGCCGTCTCGTCGTCGGGCATGAAGTCGCGCTGGACGATGTCACCCGGCCTGAGGCCGACGTTCCACTGGAGGTCGATGCGATCCCACAGGCTGCCCGGGTCATAAAGCTGGTAGAGGTAAGCCTGCCCGCGGACACTCACGTCGGCGGCCCGGCGGACGCCGGCGGGCGTATCGCGTTCCACCATTCCTTGCAGCAGGACGGCCGGCTCCACGAAGTTGTCCCGGCCGGGATTCTCGACGAACCGCGGCAGCAGGATGACCTGCTCCACGCCGGCGAGGCGCTGCAGGGCGCGCTCGCGGAGGCTGCCGCGGAGCGAATCGCCGACCAGCAGCGCGCCGACCAGCACGGCAGTGCCGACGGCCACGCCGAGCATCATCGCGAGGTTGCCCCGTGTGTGATACCGCAGGCTGCGGAGCAGTAGCGTGAACGGTGTCATGGGATCACACCAGCCGGCCGTCGTCCATGGTCTTGCTGGCCGGGAACCGCCCGGCCAACTCCGCGCTGTGTGTGACGGTGACCAGCATCGTCTCATGCTCGCGGGCCAACTCCAGCAACAATTCGCCGACGGCGCTCGCGCTCGTGCGATCGAGGTTTCCCGTCGGTTCGTCGGCGAGCACCAGAGCGGGCCGAAGTACGAGGGCACGAGCCACGGCGGCCCGCTGTCGTTCGCCACCGGACAGTTCCGCGGGCCGGTGATCGAGTCGATGGCCCAGTCCCACGCGATCGAGCAACTGCCGGGCCCGGTTGGCGATATCGGCCGGGGCGTCCTTCCGGGCCAGAGTGGGGATCAGGACGTTTTCAAGCACGGAACATTGTGGCAGCAGGTGATGATCCTGGAACACGAAGCCGATCTGCCGGTTGCGGAAGTCAGCCAGTTGCGGCTCGGGCAGAGCGAAAGGATCGACGCCGTTCAGTTCGATCGCACCCCGGGTGGGGTAATCGAGCGTGCCGAGCAGGTGCAGAAGTGTCGACTTTCCGGAGCCGGACGCCCCGACGACGGCCAGCGCGTTGCCCGGCGCGAGGTCGAAGGAGACGTCGCGGAGGACCGCGAGCGGCCCCGAGCGGGTGGGGAAGTCCTTTCCGACGCCATCGACGCGGAGCATCTGCGGGCCACCTTGTGGGGGCGGGCGAAGCGCGGTTTGACCCGCCGTTACTTGGGAAGAATAGGCAACCCCCCGGCGAATGTGTATCGTGGTATCAGGACAACGGTTTCGCCGGGGGCCGGTGGATGAGGTATGCACTGATACTGGCCGGGCTTGTCGCGGGGGCCGCGCCGCCGGACATTGTGCGCGAGGCGGAAGCCCGGCGGATTGCCGTGGTCGGGAAGATTCGTCCCGCCGTAGTCGCCGTGTTCGCCAACGGCGGCCAGGGCGGCGGCTCGGGCGTGCTCATCGACCCGGCCGGCTTCGCGCTCACGAACTTTCACGTCGTGCAGGGTGTCGGCCCCACGATGAAGTGCGGCCTCGCCGACGGCGTTCTTTACGACGCCGTGCTGGTCGGGCTCGACCGCGTCGGCGATGTCGCCCTGATCAAGCTGCTGCCGAAGGAAAAGGACAAGCCGTTTCCTTTCGTGCCGATGGGTGATTCGGACAAGGTGCAGGCGGGCGACTGGTCGATCGCGATGGGCAACCCGTTCCTCGTGGCGACCGACTTCACGCCGACCGTGACGTTCGGCATGGTCAGCGGCGTCCACCGGTATCAGTACCCGGCCGGGACGCTGCTCGAGTACACCGATTGCATTCAGATCGATACTTCGATCAACCCGGGCAATTCGGGCGGCCCGCTGTTCAACGACGCCGGCGAGCTCATCGGCATCAACGGCCGGGGAAGCTTCGAGAAGCGCGGTCGGGTGAACTCCGGCGTCGGCTATGCCATCAGCATCAACCAGATCAAGAACTTCCTCGGGCACCTCTATGCCGGCATCGACACCGACCACGCCACGCTCGGCGCGACGGTGAAGACCACGGAATCGGAAGACGACCCGACGCCGAAGATCCTCGTGCAGGCGATGATCGAAGATTGCGACGCGTTCCGCCGGGGACTGAACCCGGACGACGAACTCGTCGAGTTCGCCGGCCGGCCGGTCACGAGCGTGAACCAGTACAAGAACGTCCTCGGCATCTACCCGAAGGGCTGGCGGCTACCGCTGACCTATCGCCGCGACAATGTGAAGAAGGAAATCCTGGTCCGCCTTGAAGGGCTATTGCCGAAAGAGGAGGCCCAGCCGAAGGAGCGGGGCCCCCGCCCGGAGCGCGGCCCGCGGCCCGAGCCGGAAAAGCGCTCGGCCGAGGCGATGAAACTCTTCAAGGCGAAGACGGGCTACGCCAATTACCATTTCAACGAGCAGGCCCGCGACACGCTCCTGACCAAGGCGCGGAGTCACGGCGACTTCACCGGCATGACCGGGGAATGGGTGATCGAGGGCGAGTTGGAGCGCAAGGGTCAGAAGCAGCCGATCAAGATTACGATTGCCGAACGGCCCGATGCCGAGAACAAGACCACCAAGACGGTCATCAGCGCGGACCTCGCCGGCGTGATCTTCGCAATGGAGCCGCTCAAGGCCGCGGCCGACCCGCGCGAGCTTCGCGACCCGCCCGGTAGCGGCGGACTCCTCATGGCCCTCTATCATTGGCACCGACTGCAGACGCAGGCGGCCAAAGGTTTCGAAGGCGAATTCACGCACGGTGGCACCGAGCCGTATTACCCGACGGAGGGCAAGCCGGGCCGCCCCGCGCTGCGCCGCATCGATGCCGGGGTGCTTCGCACCGAACACGCCGCCGTGAAGGGCAAGTGGTACTACGCGGCCGACGGCCGACTGCTCGGCGGCGAAGTCTCGCAGGCCCGCGGAGAAGACCCGTGCGAAATCAGCTTCGGCAGCCTGAAGGAGACCGGCGGCCGAAAGCTCCCGCACCGGATCGACATCCAGTTCGGCGATCAGCATTACGGCACGTTGCTCATTCGCACCTACCAACTCCCCAAATCATGAAGATCCGCGCGACGATCGCCCTGGTATTCCTGGCTGCCGCGGCCCCGGCTCAGGACCGCTACGCCACCATCGCCCAGGCGACCAACGCCCGGATGGTGAAGGTGTTCGGCTCCGGCGGCTTTCGCGGCGTGGTCGCGTACGGAACCGGGATTGTCGTCTCGCCCGACGGCTACGTCCTCACCGCGGCCGGGAGCCTGCTCGACACGCCCGAACTCCGCGTCCACCTGCCCGACGGCCGGCGTTGCTCCGCCAAACTTGTGGTCATCGAACCCGCGCTGGATGCCGCGCTGATCAAGGTGGAGATGGTCGAAGATCTGCCTTTCTTCGACGTGGCCGCCGCCGCGGCTCGGCCACTCGCCCTGCCGGGGACTTGGATCCTCGGATTCACCAACTGCTTCGAGATCGCAACCCGCGACGAGGCGATGAGCGTGCAGCGGGGCGTCATCCAGGCGTACACTCGCCTGCCGCTGCAGCGCGGAATCTTCGAGGCCCCGTACACCGGCGAGGTGTATGTGCTCGACGCCGTCACCAACAACCCGGGGGCGGCCGGGGGAGCGCTCGTTTCGCGGAGCGGGACGCTGCTCGGCTTGATCGGCAAGGAACTTCGGAACGCGGCCGCCGACACCTGGGTGAACTATGCCGTGCCGGTCCAGGCACGAATCGAAGTCCGCGACGGCGAAGCGAAGCGGATTGTGAGCCTCGCCGAGTTCGTGTCGCTGGGCATGCGCGGGCAGTACAAGCCGACGGCGAAGCCTGAGAAGAGCGCGGGCGACGGCGGATACCACGGCATCGTGCTGGTTCCCAATGTCGTCGAGCGCACGCCGCCCTATGTGGAAGAGACCGTCCCCGGCTCGCCGGCCGCGGCCGCGGGATTACGCCCGGATGATCTGATCGTGTACGTAGACGGCGAACCGGTGATCAGCGTCGCGGCGTTCCGCGCCATCATGAGCCGGACGCATGCCGGTCAGGTCATCAAACTCGAAGTCCGCCGGGGCGATCGGCTCGAGCCCGTCGAGTTGAAACTCGGCGAGCGCAAGCCGCAGAAATAAGCACCTCTCACGGAAACACCCCATGCGTCGGTACGTGTGGCTCGGCCTACTTCTGACGGCATCCCCGGCTCTGGCTCAGCCGGACCTCGACGCGGCCAATGAGCAGTGGCTCCAGGCGGCCGCCGGGAAGGTCGCTCCGTCCGTCGTGCTCATCGAGACCACGGGCGGTCGCGGCCGGGCCGGCACCGGCGGGCCGACTGATTCCGGTATTCGCAAAGGGACCGGCCCCACGACCGGCCTCGTCGTCGCGGCCGACGGTTATGTCATTACCAGTTCGTTCAACTTCGCCGACAAGCCGACGGCGATCACGGTCAGCGTGCCCGGCCGGCCCGGCCGGCTCGTGGCCAAAGTCGTCGCGATCGATCACTCGCGCATGCTCACGCTCCTGAAGATCGAAGCGACGGGATTGCCCGTGCCCGAAGCCGTTCCCCCGGGAGACGTCCGCATCGGCCAATGGGCCATCGCCCTCGGGCGGGCACTCGATCCGCTCCCGGATCACCCGCCCTCAATGAGTGTCGGAATCATCAGCGCGGTCAATCGGATCTGGGGCCGGTGCCTCCAGACGGACGCCAAGGTGTCGCCGGTGAATTACGGCGGCCCGCTCGTCGCGGCCGACGGCCGGGTGCTCGGCATCCTCGTCCCCGCCTCGCCCAGCGGCGACGGTGAAACGTCCGGCTTCGAATGGTACGACTCCGGCATCAGCTTCGCCGTGCCGTTTCATCACGTCCTGGCCGTGCTGCCGCAATTGAAGGCCGGGAAGGACCTGAAACGCGGCCTGCTCGGCATCACGCCCAAGGGTAGCGATCAGTTTTCCGTCGCGCTGACCGTGAACACGGTCACGCCGGAATCGACGGCGGCCCGGGGCGGCATCAAGCCCGGCGACGTGGTGATCGCCGTCGACGGTCAGCCTGTGGCCAATCAGGCCCAGGCGTACCACATTCTCGGCCCGAAGTATGCCGGCGACAAAGTCGCGATCACCGTCAAGCGCGGTGACGAGGAGAAGACTTTCCGCGACCTGGAGTTGATGGGAAACGTGCCGCCTTACCGGCACCCATTCCTCGGCATCCTGCCCGTGCGCGACGACCCCGAGTTGGGCGTCGCTATTCGTTCCGTTTACCCCGGCAGCCCGGCCGAGAAGGCGGGCCTGCAGGCGGGCGATCGCATCATGAAGGTCAAACTGCCCGGCATGGCGAAGGCCCGGGCGTTTTCGGGGCGGGATCAACTGCGCGAGATGCTCGACACGGTGCCAGCCGGCGTGGAGATCCAACTCGAATGCACGGCCGGCGACGGCAAGTCGAAGTCGGCGACGTTGACGGCCGGCCTGCTGCCCGACGACGCACCTGTGCTGGTGAGCGGCGGCGATGCGACCGCCCGAAAGGCCCTCGCGCCGCGGAAGCAGCCCGCGCCCGACCTACCGGACTTGCTGAAGGGCAAGGACAAAGACAAGGGAAAGGCGAAGGACAAAGCCCCGAAGAAGGAGGAGCCGAAGGCTGAAGAAAAGAAGGCCGCCGCCAAGCCGCCGGAGACGGGGCTGTTGCAGCGGACCAGTCCGGCGCGCGACCGGGAATACTGGATGTATGTGCCGCCGACCTACGACCCGAACGTCGCCCACGGTGTCGTGATCTGGCTGCACGGGTCGACGGCCGTGGGTCGCGAGGGCAAAGACGTCATGGAGATCTGGGGTCCCGTGTGTGCCTCGAACAATCTCATCATGATCGGCCCGAAATCGACCAGTGCGACCGGCTGGCTGGCCAGTGAAGCCGAGTTTGTCATCGAGACGCTGCAGGAAGTGCTGCCCCAATACACCGTCGACCGGCAGCGGATCGTCGCGCACGGAATGGGCACGGGCGGGCAGATGGCTTATTACCTCGCGTTCAACTCCCGCGACCTGATCCGGGGCGTGGCCACGAGCGGCGCGCCGCTGGCGAGCACGCCCAAGGACAACGTCGCCGGGCAGCGGCTCAGTTTTTTTGTGGTAGCCGGGGGCAAGGACCCGCTGGCGAAGGACATTGCCGGGGCCAAGCCCGCACTGACCGAGAAGCGATTTCCGGTGTGCTTCCGGGAAGTGCCCGACATGGGCAAGGAGTACCTCGACCGCGCGACGTTCGAAGACCTCGTCCGCTGGATCGAGACGCTGGACCGGCTTTAGGAAAAAAGCGAGCCCGCCGGGGTTCGGCGGGCTCGTCGTTGTTACTTCAGTTCCACTTCCCAGTAGGCAGCATCCAGGAACGCCTGCCAGGACCGGTACTTCTGCTGAGTCAACTTCAGGCTGAGCAGAGGGCTCCGCCGCGGTTTGACCGGCGGGCGGATCAGCGCGATGTGAGCCTGTTTCGGCGTGCGGCCGCCCTTGCGGACGTTGCACGCGACGCACGCACACACGATGTTTTCCCAAGTGGTCTGCCCGCCCTGGCTCCGCGGCACGACGTGGTCGAGGCTGAGCTCCGATGTCGGGAACCGCTTGCCGCAGTACTGGCACTGGTTACCGTCGCGGGCGAACAGTGTCCGGCGATTGAACTTCACCGTCTGCCGGGGCAGCTTGTCGTAGGAGAACAGCCGGATCACACGCGGCACCTGGATCTCGCTGTTGCCGGTGCGGACCCAGTCGTCGTGCTCGGGCCGGAAGTGCGTGCGCCGGTAGTCGCTCAGCTCACGCCACGATTCGAAGTCGTAGGTCGCAAACTGACCGCCGTCCTCCACGCTGACGACCTCGGCCAGTTCCTTACAAAGCAGACAGAAAGCCCGCTTCACGGAAATGACGTGAATCGCCATGAACATCCTGTTGAGGACCAGCACACTCGTGTCGAGGGCAGTCCCAGCCGCCGGATTCATAATCGGGGGGTCTCCCACAAGGGCAATGCGGCTCCACACCGCCCATGAGCGACACCGACGCCGCCCGGCGGGTTCGTTGGCATCATACCAGCCGGGACAGGGCGACCGCAAGCACCCGACCTTCGATACGACCGGTATTTTTGCCCGCTAACTCCGGGGATAGCCGACACGAAAAACGCAACGCTTTCCCAGCCGGACCCGCCGATAGGGTGGGCTGTCAATTTCTGGAAATTTTTGGCGGATCTTTCTTGAAACAGCGACTCGTTATGGTAGCTTGTCAACGTCCTGCCGCGCGATAGTTCAGGTGACTGGGCGACGCCTGAGTTGTCCCGGCAGGACACTTTACAATCTGCGGCCCGCCAGTTGTGGCTTCGGTGATTGGGCGACGCCGAGGTAGCGCTGGCGGGTCCTTTTTTTGCGCTTTGCCGAACTCACCGGTCGAATGCCATGCTCGCAAAGCTCACGCTTTCAAATCCTTCCGTCGGTTCCACGTACTGATCATATTTCAGCAGTCGGCCCTTGCTCGGCCGGGCGGCCGCCAGTGTCAGCCAGGTCGGCGGCAGGCCGCAAATCCTCCGGGCGTCACCTTCCTCCGCGATCACGTCGAAGTAGCCGTCGGCATCGGCCGCGGCCGCCCGCTCGATGATCCTGGCGTCCTGTTGCCGGCTCGCGGCCAACTGCGCCGCATGAACCGGCTCCGGGTCTTTGAATTTCGGGCCGATATGGGCCAGGTCTCCCGAGACGATGTAGCAGACTTCCTCGCCGCACGCCCGCTCTGCCGCCTGCAACGCGGAGACCATCCGGCTGATGTCGGCCCGCACGGCCGGCGATTGCCGGACCCGGACCGCATCGAAGAATGAACCGACCAGCAGCGGCACGATCCGCACGTCGCGTCGCCGCTCGTAAAGGTACTGCAACAGGACGACTTCCAGCTCGATGCTGTGTTCCGGAAAATGGGCCAGCGGATCGCCGAACGCGCCGTCGCCGTACTCGTTGGCGATCCGGTCGACGTACTCCACGTCGGTCGGCATCACGCCGAACGGCGTCCGAAAGCTCTGCCGGGTCAGCGAGAAACGGGCCGAGGAGTAGTGCGACGTACCGACGATCACGAAGACCCGGGCTGCGGAGCGGTCAAACAGTTCCTTGAAGGCGTGGCCGTAGACTTGTCCGCCACGGCCGTAGTCCATGTGCGGCGCGAGGACGGCACGTAGTCCGCCGTCCTCCTCTGCCGGCTTCGGGCCGGGCAACCCGGACTCCACGAACAGCATTCCCAGTTGCCCGCGCAGCTCATCCGGGTCAGCGGAATAGACGCCGACACACGAAGGGTCGCGGACGGGCCCCGCGAGGTAATCCTGCAGCGCCGGCGAATCGAGGAGCAGCGCGGAGTCCAGCCGGGCCACGAGATCAGCCAGTTGGTCGATCGTCGTCGCGACGCCTTTCTGCTGACTGATGACGCGGGCATGATCGAGACTCGTCTGCCCGTCGAAGAATTGCGCGTGGATGATCTCCTCGTGCCGGACGCGGACATGCCGCTGGGTGATCCGCATCCGGTCGGCGAGGATGTATGTGCCCGGCACGGCCGGGTCGGGTGATGCCACCAGCCCCGGCCGCAGCCGGGGGCGATCCGGTCGGCGGCTCATTTCGAGGTCGCGCCCCGGCCGGCGAAGCGGTATCGCTCGCCGAGCATGCCCCGAGTCATGTGAATGATCTCCTGGGCGTGGCCCCGGCAATGGGCCACGCTGCGGATCGCCGCGGCCAAGCCGGTGTGGGGCATGTTCTGGACGGTGCGAACCCGCAGCCAATCTTCGGCGGTCTGCTTCTCCAACGCGGTCCGGCAATCGGCGAACACGGTCTCGAACATCCCGAGCAGTTCGCGCTTGCCGGGTGTCGGCCCGCGGGCCGAGAACTCGGCCGGGCGGTCGCGGACATCAGCCGCCCCGCCCAGGCCGCTGACGATGTACTGGCGGAGATTCCCGGCGAGATGCAGCAGCAGGTTGCCGACGGCGTTGCGGTCTCCTTCCGGTCGACGCCAGACCTGTTCGTCGTCGAGCTGATCGACGCAGTGCCGAATCTGCCCGAACGCGCTCGTGAGCTCATCGACCAGAGTATGCCCGAGCGCGGAATCCAATGACTTGATCATTCGATGGTCCCTCCGGATGACACCGTGATTGTATCGCGGCCGAGAGATCCCGTGTGGTCGTGCCGTAAGTGGTATTTTTGCAATGAGTTGTGGTGCGGGCGGATCATGGGGTGCGTTTCGGCAAGGCGGCCGAAAAAAAGCTAGAGTTCAACCGACTGTCTCCCCCCTCTGAGATAGGCACATGCCGGCTTCCAGCATTCCGACGAAGGTCCTGCCTGACGGGCATGCGCCGAGCAGCAACGACATCGCGACCGCGCTCATCGCCACGCCGCGGAACGACGCGGCTCCCCGCGAACGCCCCGCACCCACCGACCAGCGATTCCGCGTCTTGAAGAGTCACGCCCGCGGCGGACTCGGCGAAATCTATCTGGCAGTCGATACCCGGCTCGGTCGCGAAGTCGCCATCAAACAGATCCAGGACAGGTTCGCACTCGATACCGACGCCCGCAACCGCTTCATCCGCGAGGCCGAAGTCACCGGGATGCTCGAGCACCCCGGAGTCGTGCCCGTCTACGACCTCGGCCAGCGCAACGACGGCCACCTGTTCTACGCGATGCGCCTGATCCGGGGCGAGACGCTGCTGAAGGCCATCGAAAGCTACCACGGCGGGAAGGCGGTCGGGCGATCCACCGATCGCCGACTGGCGTTCCGCGAGTTGATCGAGCGACTGGTCGACGTGTGTCAGGCGATTGGTTACGCTCACTCTCGCGGCATCATCCACCGCGACCTGAAGCCGTCGAACATCATGCTCGGGCCGTACGGCGAGACGCTCGTCGTCGATTGGGGCCTGGCAAGGCGATTCGGGTCCGGTCCAACAAACGAAGATGTACCGAGTCCGGTTACCGAGCGACGCACGACCGGCATTCCGAGCGGTGACACATCGACCCGGGCGGGGGATACCCTGGGCACGCCGGCCTACATGAGCCCCGAGCAGGCCGGCGGGCGGATCGATGAGCTCGGCCCGGCGAGCGATGTCTACAGCCTCGGGGCGACGCTGCTGCACGCGCTCACCGGTCATGTGCCGACGCCGGCCGCCCCGCCGCCGGTGGCAGACTGGCGGATTCCAAGGGGGCTGGCCGCCGTCGTTCGCAAGGCGATGGCACTCCGCGCCGCAGACAGATACCAGGCCGCCGATTTGATGGCAGACGACCTGCAGCGATGGTTGGCCGACGAACCGGTCACCGCCGAGCGGGAGTCATGGATTCGCCGCGCGGCACGCTGGTGCCGGCGTCACCGCACGCTGATGACCACGGGCACGTCGTTGCTCGTGGTGGCTGTCGCCGGCCTGTCTCTCGGCCTCGTGGCGGTGAACCAGGCCCGCGAGTACACGGAGCAGGCACGAAAGGAAGCGGCCGACCAGCGCGACGAAGCCCGGCGACAGCGCCAGCGTACTCGCGACGCCCTGGACTCCATGACCACCGGTATCGCGTCGCAATCGCTGAACGAGCAGAATCGGATCACCAGCGTGCAGAAGGAATTCCTCGGCCGGATGCTGGAGTACTACCGGGAATTCGCGCAGGAGTCGGCCGACAGCGTGGACGATCTGGTGCGCGTCGCCAAGGCCCAGTTCCGCGTGGCCCAGATGAATCAGGAGATGGGGCGGAATGCCGAGGCGCTGGTCGCCGCCCGGGCGTGCGTCGCCACGTACGAGTCGTGCGTCGGCCGGGGTGACGACCCGGCCGCCATCGAGAACCTGCGGGCCGAGGCCAATCTCTACCTGGGGTGCGTGCAACTCCATCACGGTTTGTGGGCGGAGGCGGAGCCGCAATTGCGGAAGACGATCGCGATGTGCGCGGGACCGTCGGCCACACGGGAGCACGACGCGATGCGGCGGAAGAACAAGGCGCACTGCCTCGCCAAGCTGGCCGAGCTTTACAAGCAGACCGGCAAGGCCGCCGACGCCCTGACCGCTGCGGAGGAGGCCGTGGCCATCCGGACGGGTCTGGTCGAGGAGAAGCCCGACAGTTTCGATGCCCGCCGCGACCTGACCAATGCCACCTTGCACCGGGCCGAGGCCCTAACGCGATTGGGTCGGCTCGCCGAGGCTCTGGCGCAGCACGAGCGCGTGATCGAGCTGAGCCTGGAGGCCGTGCGGACTCACGGCTGGGACTTCAACGTGCGGTTCGACCTCTGCACCGCGTACACGACTTACGCCCACGTCTACTGGAGAATGGGCAAACACGCGGAAGCGGCGAAGAGTTATCGCCGCGCGCTGGTGATCGTCGACGAACTCGCCACGACGTGCCCGGGAATGGCCCAGTACCGGGCGTCGCGGTTGCACACGCTGAGCAACCTGTCGACCTGTCTGAGCCACGACCCCTCCAAACTGGACGAGGCCCTCGTGCTGGCCCGGGAGGCGGTCGTGGTCGGGCGTAAGCTCGTGGCCGATCAACCCGATCACGGGCCGACCCGGCAGACTTTCATCCTCGCGCTGATGGGCCTGGCGAACCGCTCGCGCCGGTCGGGCGAGTTCAATGACGCGATCGAAATCAACCAGGAGGCCATCCGCAACATGGAAGTGCTCCGGGCGGCCGGCCCGGTTTCGTCCGAGGCGGAATGCACCGAGGCGGGCGTGAGCTGCAACCTGTCCATCGAGCTGAGCGCCGTGGGACGGTTCCGCGAGGCCCTCGCGTCCGCCGACCGCGCCGTCGAAATCCTGGAGCGACTGATGCGGAGCCCTCACCCTCCGGGCGATACGCAAAGATATCTCCGAAACAGCTACAACCACCGGTCGACGGCGCGCGATTGCCTGGGCGACTCGGCCGGCGCGCTGGCGGATGCCAATGCCGGGCTCCGGATTCCATCGTCTCTCGACGACGACCTCCAGGAAGCGCGGGCGCTTTACTTGGCCCACCTCGGCCGTCACGCGGAAGCGACTGCCCTCGCGGATGATCTGAGCCGGGCCAAACCGGTCCGCGTTTCCGCGGCAGTGATTTTGTCCCGCGTTTACGCCCGGGCGGGCCAACCATACTTCGACCGTGCGTTCGAAATGTTGACGTGGATAGAGCGCGGCGGACTCCGGCCGGCGAGTTTCCTGAATCAGCCCGATCTGGACAATCTCCGAAACGACCCCCGGTTTAAGGCGATCCGGGACGAATGGTCCGCTCAGCCGGCCAATGACCAATGACATTCGCCACGCGGATCAGTTCGGGGACAGCTTTGCCAGCGTTTGCTCTACCTGGGGTAACAGCTCTCTCAATACCTGAGGGTGGTCTGCCAGTCGACCGGCGTCTCGCAGTCGCACCAGGATGTCATGGGACTGGATCAAGTGCTTCTTCGCATCGCTTTTGAGGCCTGCTTTCAATTCGATCGTGCCCAATTGACTCAAAGACATGGCCCATTCACACTGGACGGAGGTATTGCCAGCATCGCTGTTGGCGACTGACCGTGCGAGGGCTTCCGCCTCAACGTACTTGGGAAACGCTTCCGCGTCGCGATTCAATTCGGAAAGGTAGATTCCAAGATTGCCAATTGCCACGAGTAACCGACGTCGGCATGCCGCATCGTCGGGCTGACGCCGCAACATTTCGCGAGCGACCGTTGCTTGTTCCGAAGTCATGGCGTACGCTCGTTCCCAGTCCTTTTCGGCGTCGGCCAGTGCCGCCAGTTGATCGTAATGGTTGTTCAGGATCAACAGTGTGTCATTATCTTCCGGCTTGCGGGACTGCAGATCGCGCACCCAGGGCAGACCGGTTTCGAGTGTGGCCCGGGCCGATCTGGTGTCTCGCTTCCAAGTATAAATGTGCGCGAGTTTGGCGTTGATCTGGCACAGGCAGTTCAAAACACCAAGGTCATCGGGATTGAATTCAAAGCAGTCCTTGAGTACCTTGCAACCTTCAATTGCGGTTGCAATTGCAAAGTCGGTGCGATCGAGGCGCATGGCCGGATCGAGCATGCCGAAGAGGGCGTTGCCGAGCAGAATGCCAAAGGACACCGATCGCGGAGACCGGGACAGGAGCGAGCGTGCAATCTCTGCGCATTTCTCGTGCTGCTCGATACACTCCCGATTGCGCCCGAGGTCCCAATAGATGACCGCAATCTGCCGGTGTGCTTCCGCCCGGTGATAGTCGGGTTCTCTTCCTTCGTAACTGGCGGCAATCTTCTCCAGCCCTGTGATCGCAACCGCAAGCAGTTTCTGCTGCGCGGGGCGGGTCGCCGGATCGCGGCCGAGTTCGCGAAACTGTTGAACGATGTTGCGGTATCCGTCGAGGGCGAGTTCCAGCCGTTCGCGTGACTGGATTGCCGCCGCCGCCGCCGCATTGCGGGCGGCGGTCTCGGAAACGAGACTTTGATTAAGCTGGCGTGTGTGATACGCCATGCCGAATGTCGCTGCGACTACCCCGATCAACGACATGATGAGCATCCCGGCAACTGCCGGTCGGCGACGGCACCAGCGGAGCGCCGATTCGGGGATGCTGATCGGCCGGGCCGTGACCGGACGCCCGGCCAGCACATTTCGGAGGTCGACTGCCAGGTCGCCTGCTGTCGCGTACCGCCGGGCCGGCTCCTTCTCAAGGCACTTCAGGCAAACCACTTCCAAATCGCGAGGGATATTACCGACGATCGACCGCGGATGAACGGGGGCGTCGTGCAACAATCGGGAAATGACCTCGTCGGTGGTCTTTCCCACAAACGGCCGCCGCCCCGTGAGACATTCGTAAAGTATCGCGCCGAGGGAGTACACATCCACGGCCGGGCTGACGTTTTTCTCCCCGGCCGCCTGTTCCGGTGCCATGTAGCCTGGCGTACCGAGGACATGACCGGTCAGGGTCAGATCCGAACTTCGATGCCTGTTTCGGGCCAGCCCGAAGTCCGTGACCTTGGGGTTTGACCCTTCGCGAGTCAACAGGATGTTGCCAGGTTTGAGATCACGGTGAATGACGCCCTGGATATGGGCGGCGTGAATCCCGTCAGCCAGAGTGGCAACGAGTGCTGCGGCTTCGCGGTACGTCGGTCGCCCGTTCGCCAGACGGTCGGCGAGTGAGCCGCCATCGACATACTCGAGTACCAGGTAGGGCCGGCCGGCATGGGCTGCGACATCGTGGATGGCAACGACATTCGGGTGTCGGACGCGGGCCGCCAGTTCCGCCTCGAACAGGAATCGCAACCTGCGTTCCGGGCTGGTCAGCGCGCCGTCGATGACCATCTTGATGGCCACGAGTCGATCCAGTGTGAGTTGCCGCGCGAGGTAGACGATCCCCATCCCACCGCGGCCCAGTTCGCGCTCGATTTCGAATCCCGGAATTGTTGGCCGTTCATCGGCCAGCAGGGAGGTAAATGATGCAGAGGGAAGATCGGGAAAACGAGACACATACTCGGCGAACGTGACGGTCTCACCTTGTTGGCCGCGCAAATAGATGTCGAGGACGACGAGTTCACGGAGAGCCGCGGGCCGATGCTGGGCGGAAAAGCTGTCGAGAAAATCCTCGATTTTCGGGCGCGGCACATTGGCCCACGCAGCCTCGAACGCGTCACACACCGCATCGATCTGCCGCTGGGCCGAATAGGACGCTGTGTCATTGGCAGATTGCTTCATCATTCCGACCGGTCCCCGGATTCGCTCCATGCGGCGCGAATCAGCCGAAGCTTTCGCTCGATGGTCCGGGGCGTTTTCTTGAGTTGGGCCGCAATCTCCTCGACTGTCGAACCGTCCAATCTGGCCAGCGCGATCGAACGCAATTCATCACTGTCGAGAAGCGTCAGCAGTCGCCGGCACTCGTCGGCGACCTCAGCGGCGTCTGCGGGTGTGGGGTCACAATGCGGTAGCTGGTCGAGCGCTGCCAATTCAGGGGTGGCTCGCCCGCCTCCCCGTTTCAGTCGGCATTCGTCGCGCTTCAAACGCCGAGCTTTGTTGGAAGTGATTGTCACCAGCAAACGCCAAAGGCCGTCTCGGTCGGTGAGGTCACCGAATCGCCCGTTCTCCATGCCACGGCAAAGACTGTGAAATGCGCTGAGGGCGACGTCTTCTCCGTCGGCGGGCAGGCGAGGCAGGTCTTCCAGTTGCTTGCGGGCCAACCCGGCCAGCCGGTGAAAATACCGCTCCCAGAGCCGGCGGACGGATTCATCGTCGCCGGCCCGCGCTCCACCAATCCAATCAGAGACGGTCTTGTCGCTACCCATGATCCGTCGCGAAATCCCCGGTGTTTCTCATGTTCCAGAAGATTTTACCAGTTTTTTTTCCGAACCGTGTCGGGTTCGCCGGGCCAACGGGAGTCTCCTCCTGTCGAGGATATCACGCAACGATTGACCGGGTGGGAGAACAATCATGAAAACGAGTGACGTGGCAAAGTGGAAGGGAAAGGACTGGTGGAACGTCAAAGGACTCATCCCCTCCGGCGGCGGGGCGGTCGGAGTCCTGTTCGCCTACATGAAGATGGATTCCACGTACGGCAACAAATCCCTGTATTCCAGCCCGAGCGCGGCAGACTTCGTCATCAAGCCGACTCAGGATACTGCGGCGAGCACCAAATTCGCCGAATCGATGCTCAAAAAGATCGGCGGGCTGCTGACGCCCCACACTCGCCCGATCGAACGGATGAGCGAGCCCGGCTCGGCGCTGGTTAACGTGATCCGCGAGCAGATGAAAAAAGGCGATCAGGGGCGACGCGACCGCTGGCAGAAGGTGTTCCCTTATTACAACACTGCCAAGTACTTCCTGATCATGGAGACACAGGCCGCGATTACGGAATTCGGCGACCGGGAGAGGGAAAGCGGCGGCATGGAGGAAATGCTGCAGGACGAAAAGCTCATGGCGAATCTCGGCAGGCTGTTCGTCGCCGACGCGATGATCGGCAACGGTGATCGACTGAGCAATTTGAACTCCGGAAACATCCTGTTCAACAGTAACCGGCAAATGGTCGCCATCGACTCGGAGACCATTCTGCAGGAATACACTGCCGCGTGTCGAGGCGCGGAAAAGGGACTCGGGACGGCGTTTCCCGAGGATTACAGCGATTCCGGGAAGTCCGGTCGCGACCTATCACCCAAGGGGTTCGTGACAAACGCAATCGTCGGAAGGAACACCGGCGGCATGGCTCCCACGGCCCAACAACTGACAAGTGCAACCACGCCCGTCCTCGCGCCGTCGTTTGCCATGGAAAACCTGTTCGATCCGGCAGCGTGGTGGAAGCGCGAGTTCCGGGTCGGCATTGAGGCCCGGCTTCTTCAGTGCAAGATCCCCACTCCATCCGAATCGACCTGGGAAAAAGGCCGGCAGGCGTTTTTCGACGGTGTCGAACTGGGCATGCGCGAAGTAGACAGTATTCTGTTCGGCCGATTCCGTATCAGTTGGCTGGCGACCAAAGTCAAGTTTCGATTCCTGCTCGGCAAGTACGGTGGCGGCGCGAACTACGACTGGACGACGTTCAAGATCCGTCGATTGTACTACAAGCACCGTCGGGCGGGTCTGGATGATCAAACTGCCATTAAAAGGTCGGTCGAGTACGCGGATAAGAAACTTCGTCACCTGCACATCGTGTAAATGTCCTCTGCAGGCTGTCAGACATCGAAACCACGGCACGTTGAGATTTGCGAAGAGGTCAATTTGGATTGCCCTGCTTCGCAACTCTCGACGTGCTGAATGCTGTTGTAACTTGTTGACCTGATCTTACCGGCTGTTGTACGGCGAGGTCCCGCGCTGCGTGACGGTGGGGGGCAGTTCCTTCACCGGCACCGCGGTTGCCGCGGCAGGCTTCGTCTCGGCGACAACGCCGGCCAGTTCGTTGGTCAGCAGTTCCAGGGTTTCCCGGCGGCTCGGAACCAGAATGTGACGGACGTTGAGTCGGTGGTTGCGGGCGCCGTCGATGTCTTCGCCGTTGAACATCAGGTCGCCTCCTGTCAGCACAATGCCCTGGGCCCGGATATTCAGAATCCGGCGGACATTGTCCGGTCGGCTGGCCGGCTTGTTGTAAACGTAGTCGCCCACCATATACACCAGCAGGTCGACCGAGGTCCCGTCTTTCGCGAGGTCATTGGCGATGGTCCGGACGCTGTTCGCGCCGAGGCTGAACCCGATGAGCACGATCTTCGCTTCCGGGTCGGCCTGCCGGACCTGGCGGGCACGGTCGGCGAAGTTGGCGCAGGTGTACAATTGGCCGAAGTATGTGTTGGTATAACCCTGGCGCTTCAGATACTCGCACAGGCCGTTGAAGTTGCCCAGGCACATCGGGTTCAGCCCGTTGACGGCGAAAATGTGAATGTGCTCCTTGGCCGCCTTCGTCGCCGGGCAGTCGGATGCGACGATGTCGGGCTCCTGAATCGGATGGAGCAGAGTGCCGGTACCGTACTTGCTGAAGATCGGGTCGACGGCCTGACCGCGGTACGTGGAGCAGGCGATCGTCGCCAGGGCCAGGGCAGCATTCAGCGAAAAGGCGACACGCCTCATGAGTCTCGCTCCGAAAGACCGGCCGACAGTGGAAGTCGGTGACACAGAGAATTTGAGTCGGATAGGGGGCTGGGGCGACTGAAGTTCTACGCCGGGCCGGACGCGGGTCGGCCCGCTTAACCCTGCGCAAGTCGATGAGGATTCACGCGGTCCGGATTGTGTCCGACCTTCAGCCTGAAGCGAAGTTCGGGTGATTTCGGATTCTACACCCCGCGCTCGGCAAAAACATGGACTTTGCCTCAAGGCCGACCCGCGTTATACGTCCCGGGACTTTTCGCATTGCGGGGACAGGGACATGCAGGCCAAATACCCTCCGGGTCCGCGCGACGGCCGGCTCGGCATCAGCTTCTACAAGCCGTTCCGGGCCGACCCGCTTGCCTTTGCCGTAGACGTGGCAGAGAAGTACGGCGACTTCACATTCGTGCGTTTGGGCTGGGTCCGGCTGTACTTCGTCAACCGCCCGGAGTTGATCCGGGACGTACTCGCGACCAAGGTGAAGAGCTTCCGCAAGCTCGGCCGGCAGATGCGATCGCTCCGCAAGATCGAGGGTGAGGGGCTCGTCGTGTCCGAGGGGACAACCTGGAGCCGGCACCGGCCGGTGGTCCAGGGGAGCTTTCACGGCCGGCACTTCGGCGGACACGGCAACGTCGTGGTCGAGTACACGCAGCGACGCATGGAGCGATGGACGGCCGGCGAGCCGATCAACATCGCCGACGAGATGAACGAATTGGCCCTCGAGATCATCGCCAAGATCGTCTTCGATGTCGACCTGTCGGACGATGCGGCCCGCCTTCGCGATGCCGTGCATAGTTTCCGCACGGAGATGCAAAAGGAAGTCAGTGGCTCGGTGCATCTACCCGACTGGCTGCCGTTACCGGGCAAGATCCGACAGAAGCGGGCCGTTCAGGTCGTCAACGATCTGATCTGGAGCCAGATCCGCGAGCGACGGACATCCGACGTGCCGCGAAACGACATGCTGGCACAGATGCTCACGGCCGCGTCGGCCGCGCCGGTGCCCATCAGCGACGCGGAGATCCGGGACGAGGCGGCGACTCTATTCGTGGCCGGGCACGACACCACCTCCGCAGCCCTCGCATGGTTCTGGCTGACGCTGATGCAGAACCCGCTCGTCGAGGAGCGGGTCCTCCGCGAGATCGGGACGGTGCTGGGCGGTCGGACGCCGACCGCTGCGGACGTTCCGAAACTGCACTACCTGGAACGGGTGGTTAAGGAATCCATGCGGCTGTACCCGGCGGCGGCGTTTCTGTTCGGCCGGGAGGCGATCGAGGATGTGGAGATCGGCGGCTTCACCATAAGCAAGGGGAGCTGGGTCTTCATTGCCCCGTACGTCGTGCATCATGATGCCCGCAACTTCCCTGACCCTGAGGTCTGCGATCCCGAGCGGTTCGCCCCGGGGCGGATCGAGCAGATACCCGCTTACGCCTACATCCCGTTCGGCGGGGGGCCGCGCATCTGCATCGGCAACGCCCTGGCCACCATGCAGATCATCCTGATGGCCGCGACCGTGCTGCAGAAGTACAGGGTAACGCTGGCCCAGCCGACTCCCGAGCACGAAATGGAAGTCGTCCTGCGGCCCAAGGGCGGCCTCCGGGTGCTGGTCGAATCCCGGGCCGAGGTTCAGCCGATCCGGCGGGCGGCATAACCCCGGGACACGTAAACGAAAGGCCCGGGTCGGCTGGTGCCGACCCGGGCCTTGTTGTTTTCAAATAATGATCCCGGTCAGCTTCCCGGCATCTGGATGTGCGGGCCGGCCGCACCGGTTCCGCCGCGGAGCGTCTTCGAAGGACCCTTCGGTTCGCCCGGCTCCTGAGGTTCTTCTTCGACCGGCGGCTGCGGCCGGGCGTCGAGCGCGGCCAGTTCTTCCTCGGTCACGCCGCCGTGCAGGTTCTTGCGCGACAGGCCGATCTTCCGGTCCTTGGAGTCGACTCGGAGGACCTTGACCTCCAGTTCGTCGCCGACCTTGACCATCTCCTCGACGCTGTCGACCTTGCCTTCGGAAAGTTCCGAGACGTGGAGCAGGCCTTCGAGGCCTTGTTCCAGTTCGATGAACACGCCGAAGTTGGTGACCTTCGTCACCTTGCCGGTCTTGACGTCGCCCGGGTGGTAGCGGCCGGGGATGTCGCCTTCCCACGGGTCGGTCGCCATCTGCTTGAGGCCGAGCGCGACGCGCTTGCGTTCCTGGTCGACGTTCAGCACCACGCACTCGACGCGCTGGCCCTTCTGGACCACTTCGCTCGGGTGGCTGACCTTCCGCACCCAGCTCATGTCGCTGACGTGCAGCAGGCCGTCGATGCCTTCCTCGATCTCGATGAACGCGCCGTAGTTGGTCAGATTGCGGACGATGCCGCCGACCTTGGTGCCCGGCGGGTAGCGGCCGGCGACTTGGTCCCACGGATTCGGCTGGACCTGCTTCATGCCCAGCGAGATTTCCTGCTTGTCCCGGTTGATGTTCAGGACCTGCACTTCGATCTGCTCGCCGATCTGCACGATCTCGGACGGGTGGTTGATCCGCTTGGTCCAGCTCATTTCGCTGATGTGGACCAGACCCTCGATGCCCGGCTCGAGCTTCACGAAGGCCCCGTAGCTCATAATGTTCACGACTTCGCCGGTGTGCTTGCTGTTCACCGGGTACTTGGCTTCCACGTTCGCCCAGGGCGAAGCGCTCTTCTGCTTCAGGCCGAGGGCGATCTTTTCCTTTTCGCGGTCGACCTGGATGATGAAGACTTCCAGCTCCTGGTCGATCTTCACCATGTCGTGCGGGTTGGTGACCCGGCCCCACGACATGTCGGTGATGTGCAGCAGGCCGTCAATGCCGCCGAGGTCGACGAACGCGCCGAAGTCGGCGATGTTCTTGACCGTGCCCTTGCGGACCTGGCCTGGCTGGATGTCGGCGAGCAGCTTGGCCTTGAGTTCGGCCCGCTGGTCTTCGATCATCTTGCGCCGGCTGACGACGATGTTGCGGCGGACTTCGTCGATCTTGAGAATCTTGCACTCGATCTCGCGACCGATGTAGTCGCCGATATCGGGCGGACGGCGGATATCGACCTGACTTGCCGGCAGAAACACGTTGACGCCGATGTTGACGAGCAGGCCGCCCTTGATCTTCCGGCCGACGAGGCCCTTGACCACGTCGCCTTCCTTGTGCTTGGCGAGGATGCCTTCCCATTCCTTCTGCCGCTTGGCCTTGCGGTAGGACAGGTTGACCACGCCCTGCTCGTTTTCGACCGTCTCGAGGAGGACCTCGATCTCGTCGCCGACTTTGGGCAGGACCAGTTCGCCGGTGGTCTCGTCGCGGAACTCTTCCACGCGGACGTGGCCTTCGGACTTGTATCCGACGTCGATGAGGAGTTCCTCGCCGACGACGCTGAGCACCCGGCCCCGGACGATTTTGTTCGATTCGAAGTGCTGCTCTTCGGGCGGCAGCCAGTCGTGCCCGGCCTCAAACCCCTCGAATGCCGAATCGATTTCGTTGTCAGCTACTTCGAGCTGACGCATCAGATTTCTGTTGACCATAGGAGTGTGGTGATGACCCGCACCCAGGCGGGAGTAAGGACGCGAACCCGCGGCCGGCCGACTGCGCGGCCTGCCTACACCGCAGGAACAGAAAAGGATAGGAAAAACAGCCGGTTTCGGCCAGCTCAACTACGGCAGCGGGATCACCACCCCGGACAACTCTTTGAGAATCCCGTCGATCCGGTCGTGCTCGGGCGTTCGGACCGCGACTTTGGCCATCCGGCGGGTCGCGTCCAGGTGTGCCAGGGCCGCGTCCTCGGCACGCCCGGCGTCGAGGTGCCGGCGGGTCAGGCGGACCAGCCCCATCAGCACGTCGGCCGGGTGCGCCTCGATCCGGCCCGGGCGGTTGCCCGGCGGCGGGAGGCGGGAAAGGTCGATCAGATCCTGCAGGTCGTCGTTGGGTCGGCCCAGCCTGGCGAGAGCGTCGCCAATCAACAGCGTGTTGGCGGCAATCTCGACGTACACGCCGGGCGTGAACCACAGCTCTTTTTGATGCTGGATCAGCATCTGATTGGACGATCGCAGCAGGTCAACAGCGGCTGACCACTCGCCGCGACTGAAGCGGACCTGCCCCAGCACATCCTCACATCGGGCCTGTGCGCGGATCAGGCGGATTTCGTCAGGCTTCTGCTCCCGAGCCCGTTGGCATACGGCGTTGCTTTCCAAGGCCAACTGCAATGCCTCTTCCAATCTACCACGTTCTCGGGCGATACCGGCCAGATGGTTCAGGCAGTTGGTCTCGGCGAGGACGACGTCGGGAGAGCCGATCGCGTCATAGTTCGCGCGAAGGGCTTCGAGCGCGGCCGTGAGCGATTTCTGCCCTTCGTCGAACTGCCCGAGTTTCCGTTGCGCCATGCCGCGGAAAAGGCGCACGCCGTAGTACTTCCACGCAGCCGAAGGTTCGGTCGGGTGGGAAGCATAATCATCGGCGGTCATCGTCGCGGCTTCGGCCGTCACTTCCAGCGATCGCTGCCATTGACCGGAGAAGTGGAGATTTTCCATCCAGTTGATCACGAAGTCGACGTATTCCTGACGGTGATTCGCGCCGTCCGGGCCGTTGACAAGCACCATCGCCATACGATTGGCTTCCGACCATGCGCTGTCCGCTTTCTCGAGCTGGGGCTGTTCAAAATACAGCATCCCGAGCCGTCGACAGATAACGATGGCCTGCTGGCGGAGTTCGATGTCGTCGGGTTGTTCGATCAACAATTGCTGGTAGTACCTTCGGCCGGTTTCGAGGACCTCGATCCCCTGAGGGACGGTCGCGGCATCGTGAACCAGCGTGTGCCCCAGTCCGACCATCTCGCCAATGGACTTGCGAGCCGATTCCAGCAAGCGATTGGACCGTTCGCTGGAGGCGACGGCCGCGTCGCGCTGACACTCGGCCCGGCGGTATTCCCGGCCCACGCCCGCGGCACCGAGGGCGATCGCCGCGATCAGACCGGCCGTCAGCGCAGCAACCATGGGCTTGCGGGCACACCAGCGGCGAACGCGTCCGGGCAGGCTAACCGGCCTGGCGATCGTCGGCCGACCGTCTAGAAAACGGCGAAGGTCTTCTTCGAGGCCGGCACAGGTCTGATACCGGTCGGCCGGATTCTTCTCCAGACATTTGAGACAGATCGTCTCCAAATCACGCGGCAGGCGGGGGCGGAGTCTCCGCGGCGGGACGGGCTCGTGTTGGGCGACGAGTTGCAGCGTTTCGAGGTCCGTCTCACCGCGGAACGGCGGCCGGCCCGTCAGCGACTCGTAAAGAATTGCGCCGAGTGAGTAAATGTCGGCGGCAGGGCCGACCGCGGCCGCGCCTTTGCCGCGGGCTTGTTCCGGAGCCATGTACGCTGGCGTGCCGAGGATGGCCCCGGACTGTGTCAGGTCGCCGGCGTCCTCGGTGAGTTGTGCCAGGCCAAAGTCAGTGATTCTGGGCTGCCAGCGACCGAGCGCGGTGGAGCCGCTGTGCCGATTATCCACGTCCGGCAATGTCAGGATGACATTGGCGGGCTTCAGATCGCGATGGACAATCCCCCGGCGGTGGGCATACTCGATGGCGTTCGCCAGCGTGGCCACGAGTTCCGCCACCTCCCGCGTGGCCGGCGGGGAGGTCTGACGGGCCAGCCATTCGGCGAGCGTAGGGCCGGGGCAGTATGCGGAGACGATGGCGACGAGCGGCCCTTGTTCGTCGACCTCGTAGACCGGGACGAGATTGGGGTGCGTGAGCCCGGCCGCGGTTTGGGCCTCGCGACGGAAGCGCTCGCGGAGCGTGCCGTTCATCAGAGCCGAGGCGTGCGGTACTTTCAGCGCGACTTCACGATTCAGTTTGGGGTCGCGGACCAGGAAAACGATTCCGAACCCGCCGCGACCGAGTTCGCGAAGGACCTCGAATCGGCCGAGGGTAAACGGCAGGGGGCCGGCCGACACGCCGCCCATCGTTGCGCCGTCTTGCACGTGCAAGGTCGACGGACGCGAAACGGGGCGAGCCTGCCGGAGTCGCTGAAGTGCGGCGAAGCCGCGCTGGAGCCGCTGCTGAAGTTCGGGTGGGAGGGTGGCGTCGGAGGAGTTGCCGGCTGAGTTACCGTCGGCGATAGCATCGTCGAGTGCTGCCAGGCGGTCGGCGAAGTCGTCATCCGTCACGAGTGGTTTCGGATCCCGGGTCATGAGGCATTTCCAGTTCCTGCTGCAGGCGTTCGACGGCACGAGCCCAGAGCTTGCGAACCGCGTTGGCCGTGCGGTTCATCGTGACCGCAATGTCGTCGAACGAGCAGTCCTCACGGTAGCGCAGGCGGAGGACCTGCTGGTAGTCTTCAGGAAGTCGGGCGATCGCGGCATTCAGCTGGGCGTCGCGTTCGTCGACCATCAACTCGCGGCTGGGGGTAAGCCCGCCGGACGGAATCCACGAGTTGCCGCCGCCCTGTGAGTTTCCGGCGTCCATCGGGATTTCCCGATCGGTCCGCCGCTTGTCGGTCCCGTCATAGTGCCGGCGGAAGTTCGCCACGTTGTTCAGGAGCATC
This sequence comes from Gemmataceae bacterium, assembly GCA_019694755.1. Lineage (GTDB taxonomy): Bacteria > Planctomycetota > Planctomycetia > Gemmatales > Gemmataceae > JAIBBI01. The sequence continues at coordinate 41,206 of JAIBBI010000013.1, read as the reverse complement.
CGGCGAAGCCAAGCCAGAAGTTCCTGCTCCGTGTCGCCCTGAAACCGCTCAAACGCCTGATGGGCCTCCAGAAACGTCTGCTGAACCACATCGGACGCGCCGCCCTTGGCTTTCAGGCGGGGCGAGATCTCCCGTTCCGCGATCAGCAGCAGGTAATTCCGGCACGATTCGAGGGCCAGACCCACGGCATCCGGGTTGCCCGACCGTGCGGCCAGCAGCCATTTCTCGGTGTCTCGGGCGGCGGCGGTCACCCCTGTAGCCCCGTGGGGATGAAAAAAGGCCTCACTCAAGTCTAACGGTACGGATTTTTTCCGTCAATTCGGTCGAGAGGTGAGGCGAGGGGACTCGCGGAACAGGAAATCAACGCCGCGCAGGAGGCTCGACGCCGGTGAGGTGCGACTGCATTTCGATGTCGGCATCAATAATCGCGTCGCGGAGATCGTCGTAATTGCGGAATCGGTCTGCGGGATTCTTCGCCATCATGCGCATGATGATGTCGTTGATCCGGCGATCGAGTTCGGGGACGATGGACACGGGCGGCGTGAGCGTTTCGCGTGCGTGTTTTAGGAGAACCTCGAGCGACGACTTACCCGTAAACGGCAATCGCCCGGTCACCATGTGGTAAAAGCTCGCGCCGAGGGAATAGATGTCGGATCGGTGGTCCAGAATCCCCGGGTTACTGGCCTGTTCGGGAGCGAGGTACGCGACGGTGCCGGCCATGGGCGTCGCGCCGGTGGGCATGTGCCCGAGTTGCCGGCCCAGGTCGGCGACCGTTGCCAGACCCAGGTCCGCGATTTTGGCCCTCTCATCGCGGGTGAGCAGCATATTGGCCGGCTTGACGTCGCGGTGAACGATCCCGAGGTGGTGGGCAGCCTCCAGGCCGTCGATGACCTGAAGCGTGATCCGCATGGCCAGGTCTAGGCGAATGACCCCGCGTTTCTGGATGACTTCGGAGACCGAGGAGCCTTCGATGAATTCGAGAACGAGGTAGGGTGGGACGACGGTGTCGTCGAAATCCCACAGGCGGACGATATTCGGATGATTCAGCCGGGCCAGCAGCATTGCTTCGGTGCGGAACTGCTGGGCGGCCTTGGAGTCGCCTTCGAGAAGGTCAGGGTGCAGGACCTTGACCGCGACGGGGATGTTCAAAGTGCGATGGAGCGCACGGTAGACGACGCCGTACGACCCCTCGGCGATGCGGCCCGTGATGAGGCATCGGCCGAGCGACTGGCCGCTCGTCAGCTCGCAGCTTGCCGGAGCGGCCGGGGGCGGCGGAGCGACGGGCTCGCTTGGCAGTTGAAACACGGGGCGCGATTTTCGGGTGACGGGTGTTTCCATGGCCGATACCGAGGCGGCCGGGATGGTCAGACCGCGGAGCGGCACTTCCGGGATCGGCGTCGGGCGATCAATACTGATGTGCGGCGGGCCGCCGAGGTATTGCCGGAGAAGTTCCACGCCGGCGGGGCGAATCAGATCGCTGGAGCCGGAATGGAGTAGGTCGTCGCCCCAGTTCATCGCGAGAACCGCCGGGGCCGCGTCGCGGAGGACCCGCTGGCGCACGAGAAACTCGGCGAGCGGTTCGTCCGGCTTGCGATCGGTACGCCAGTGGCGCTCAAGCGTCGCCAGTTCCTGCGGGCTGACGCCTTGTTCGGCGAGCACGCGGAGCAGCCGCTGGTCGGCCCGAGTGATGGCCGATTCGGGCAGTGATTCGGGTGGCCGGACGGGGGCCGGGGGAGCACTCATCAATGTCGGGATGACCAGGGGGAGGCTCGGGGGGCACACCGGAGGCGAACGAACAACCATAGTGCGCTTTTTGGTGCCGGGCGGATTTTTCCGCGAATTCGGTATGCACGAGCGGTTTGACCCCGCAGGGCCTGTGACCTACGTTCTAGCAGCCCGAATTTCCGTCTCCCCGTAAATCTCACAGCCGGACGGAGCCTGGCAACCGGATTGCGGCTTGGGCGGAGCCTTCGAGACTCTCCCCGCGATGCCCGTCGGCCGATCTACTTCCCTGAACATTGAAGCGCCCCGACTCGGACGTCGGGCCCGGCTTCAGGTTGTCCCGTGTGAAGACCGCTCGACTCCGAGCGCGGGCGGCCTGCGACACGAGCTCGTCGTCATCGACTCGCGGGTGACGGATGCGCAGTTCCTGCTCCGCGACCTCCTCGCGCAGACTGATCGTCGATTCGACATTGCCTTCCTCGACGCACAACACGACGGCATCGAGCAGATCTCGGCCATCGCCGCGCGGAGCAATGACCTCGACGCCATTCACATCGTCAGCCACGGCGATTCGGGCGGCCTGTTGTTGGGTCGCGGCCGGATCGGGGCGGGGGATGTGGGCTCGACGGCGGAGTGGGCGAAGTCTCTCGCGCCCGGCGCGGACCTCTTGATTTACGGCTGCGATGTGGCAGCGGGGCCGGGCGGTCGGGCGTTGCTCGACGGACTGCATCGGACCACCGGCGCGGATGTCGCCGGTAGCAGTAACAAGACGGGTGTCGACGGTGACTGGTGCTTTGAGTATACCTCGGGAGTTATCGACTCCCGCGTGGCATTTTCCGATTGGGCCCAGGCAAGTTACCGCGGGAATCTGGCGTTGTTTGTTGTTACAAGCAACGCGCCCACCGGCACGGGCAGCCTGGCGGCGGCAATCAACTCCGCCAATCTGACCGCCGGATTGGACACGATCACATTCAACATCGCTGGCGGCGGAATACGCAACATCCGCCCGATGGCGACCTACACAATTTCCGAATCTGTCATCATCGACGCAACGACCCAACCCGGGTACGCAGGGTCGCCTCGGGTGGAAATCGACGGTGCCATCTTGCCGGCAGGTTCACCCGCGTTTCTGGTCAATGGAGCGAAGTCGACGATTCGCGGCCTCGCGATCTTTGACGCGCCGGCCGAGGGGATCGCCCTTCGCGGTACGGGCGGGCATACAGTCGCAGGGTGCTGGATCGGCCTCAATGCCAGCGGCAGTCAGGTCGGAAATGGGGTCAACGGGGTCACGATTCGCTCGAACGACAACATTGTCGGCGGGTCGGCGACTTCCGACAGAAACATCATCGCGGGCAACACCGGAGCGGGCATCCGCGCGGAGTTGACGGCCAGGAATACGACAATTCAGGGAAACTGGATCGGAGTCGACTCGGCCGGGACCGCGAAAATGGCCAATACCGGCGCGGGAATACACCTTCTCGCCGGCGCGGACTCTGCGACGGTTTCGGACAACGTCATTGCCGGCAACGGGACCGACGGGATCATCGCCGACAATGTCTCCAACCTGACGGCCCGCGGCAATTGGATCGGCACGACCAGTTCGGGTGTGGCCGGGCTCGGCAACACCAGGCACGGCGTGTCGCTGATCAACGGGACCGTCGACTCCATCGTCGGCGGCACGACGGCCGGGCAGGGGAACGTCATCGCGTTCAACGGCGGGATCGGAATCAATGTCATCGGGCCCAATGATCTCACCGTCGGCATCCAGTTCCTCGGTAATTCCATTTACTCAAACGGCGGGCTCGGCATCGACCTCGACGGCGACGGCCCGACGGCCAACGACACCGGCGACGGCGACTCGGGCGCCAACTATGACAAGAATTTCCCGGTACTTGTCAGCGCCGTCTACAACGGTTCGCAGATAACGATCACCGGCAATTACAACAGTTCCGGCTCGAATACCTACCGCCTGGAGTTTTTCGTTAGCACTTCGATGGATGTGTCGGGTTATGGCGAGGGCCAGAACTACATTGGATCGACGACCGTCGTCACGGATTCTAAAGGCAACGGGACCTTCAATCTGACCCTGCCCGTAACCATATCGCCCAATTCCATCCTGTCGGCTACGGCGACGGATACGAAGATCCTGAGTACCTCTGAGTTCTCCCAATCGATAGCCGTGACCCAGTTGGCCAGTATCTGGCTTTCTACTGACGGCAACGCTTCCGTTCCGGTTACGTCCGGTGGCGTGTCCTGGGGTGACAGCTCTGTTGTCCGGTTCGGGGAGCCGAATTTCGTACTCGGTCCGTCGAGCACGTCGGGTTACTTCGGGTCCATTCTCAATTTCAACCAGTTTGCCGCCGACCTCAAGGTAGACATCAACGGGTTGGACGTCGTGCGAACGGCGTTGACCGTCGGCAAGGGAAGCTCGGTCTCGCTTCTGCCGGGAGACATCCTGTTTTCCACCCGAGAGAATGAGGTCTTAAGTGGACTGGCAGTTACGAAACGCGATGTCGTTGTGTTTCGGCCAACAGTCCCGGGCGACTACTCCTCAGGATCATTCCAAGTTCTCTTCAGCAACCCCGGCGGTACCGGCAACGACGTCCGCGATTTCGCACTGGTCCAAGAGCCGGTGATTGTCGGGGGAAAACAACTCCTGCCGGGCGACCTCATATACGCAATGTCCTCGGCCACCTACGACAAGGACATTTCACTCTTTCGACCCACCGCTGCGGGACTGGCGACGGCAGGAACGCTCAGCGTGCTGGTCGACGGCAATGGAAGCGCGGGCGTCGGCAACTCGAAGCACTTCTATGGCATTGAGTTGATTACCCGGCCCATGATTGTGGGCGGAGTCACGTTGGTGCCCGGACAGATTCTTGCGTCTCTTCATGGACCGGACGTCATCGGGACGAATGGCCTGGCCGTCGATGAGTACGACATTTTCATTCTCGACGTCACGGCCACAGGCGCGGGCACGTCGAGCGCCACGGCCACCATGCTTTTCAACGGAAGCATGGTGGGATTGTCTTCCGGGGGCGAACGACTCGACGCCATCGCGCTTTCCGTGGGACTTCCGCCGATCCTGACGATGTCGACCGGCACCATCGGCTACACCGAAAACTCCCCGGGTGTCATCATTGATGGCACCGCCACACTGACGGATGGAGATCAATCCAACTATTCCGGGGCGACACTGACTGTCGACTTTGCTGCCGGCGGTCTGGCTGAGGATCTCCTCGCCATTCGCAACCAGGGGACCGGGGCCGGACAAGTCGGAGTTTCGGGTTCGATCGTGACGTGGGGAGGGGTGGCGATCGGGACCTTCTCCGGCGGTACCGGTTCGACTCCACTCGTGGTAAGTTTCAACAACAACTCGAGTGTCGCCGCCGTCCAGGCGGTGATTCGAAACCTCACATATCGAAATCTCTCCGAGGCTCCGGATACAACCGTGCGGACCGTCCGCGTGGTCGTCAACGATTCCAGTGCGGGAGCGAGTTCTCCCGGCATTCAGAATATCGCAGTGACTGCGGTCAATGACGCCCCTGTCATCACCGTGCCCGGCAGTCAGGGCGTGCGTGACGGTTCCTCCTTGGTGTTCTCGTCGGGTACAGGTAACGCCATCGTTGTCAGTGATGTCGATGCCGGTTCGGGCATCATGCAGGTTTCACTGACCGCAAGCGGCGGGACGCTGACTCTCAGCGGAACCATTGGACTGTCATTCACCGTTGGCGATGGGATGGCAAACTCGTTGATGACCTTTCGGGGAACTGTCGCGGACATTAACGCCGCCCTCAACGGCATGAGCTTTGTTGCTCCGACTAATACCGTCGGCGGTGGGACAGTCACTGTGCAGGTAGACGATCTCGCCAACTCCGGAAATGGCGGAGCACTCACCGACAGTAAGGCAATCGGTGTTTCGGTTTGGGGTGCCGTCGTTTCGCCGACGACCGGTCTGACGACGACAGAAGCGGGCGGTACTGCGGTGTTTTCCGTCCGGCTGCGGTCTGCTCCCGCCGGGAACGTCACGATCCCTCTCAGTGTCAGCCAACCGGGAGAGGCCAGTCTGAGTGTATCCTCACTCACTTTCACAGCCGCCAACTGGAACGTGGCTCAGACGGTGACGGTGACGGGCGTGAATGATTTCGTTGCCGATGGCAACATTGGTTACACGATCATTTTGGGTGCGGCGACAAGCGTCGACGTGAATTACAGCGGATACGACGCGAGTGACGTCAGTGGGATCAACACGGACAACGACTCGGCCGGGATCGTTGTCACGCCGACGACCGGCCTGGTGACGACGGAGGCCGGCGGAAAGGCTACCTTCACGGTCGTGCTGACGAGCCAGCCGACGGCGACTGTCACAATTCCGGTGAGTGTGAGCAACCCGGGCGAGGGCACGGTCACTGTCAGCTCACTTACCTTCACGGCGGCCAACTGGAACGTGGCGCAGACGGTGACGGTGACGGGCGTCGACGACTTTGTGGCCGACGGGGCAATCGGGTACACGGTCGTCCTCGCAGCAGCGACCAGCGGGGATGCGAAGTACAACGGCCGGGACGCGAGCGACGTCAGCGTCACGAACGCGGACAACGACGTGGCCGGGGTCGTGGTCACGCCGACGAGCGGGCTGACGACAACAGAAGCCGGCGGCCAGGCTACCTTCACGGTCGTGCTGACCAGCCAACCGACGGCGGACGTGGTCATCCCGGTCGCCGTGAGCAATCCGGGCGAGGGCACGGTCAGCGTCACGTCGCTGACGTTTACCACCGCTAACTGGAATTTGGCGCAGACGGTGACGGTGACGGGCGTCGACGACTTCGTGGCTGACGGCAACGTCAGTTACACGATCGTTCTGGGCGCGGCGACCAGCGGGGATGCGAAGTACAACGGCCGGGACGCGAGCGACGTCAGCGTCACGAACACGGACAACGACGTGGCCGGGATCGTTGTCACGCCGACGTCCGGACTCACGACGAGCGAAGCCGGCGGCCAGGCTACCTTCATGGTCGTGCTGACGAGTCAGCCGACGGCGGACGTGGTGATACCGGTGAGCGTAAGCAATCCGGGCGAGGGCACAGTGAGCGTCACGTCGCTGACGTTCACGGTGGCCAACTGGATCGTGGCTCAGACGGTGACCGTGACAGGCGTGGACGACTTCGTGGCGGACGGCAACGTCGGGTATACTGTCGTCCTCGCACCAGCGACCAGCGCAGACGGGAAGTACAACGGCCGGGACGCGAGCGACGTCGGCGTCACGAACACGGATAACGACGTGGCCGGGATCGTCGTCACGCCGACATCCGGACTCACGACGAGCGAAGCCGGCGGCCAGGCCGCCTTCACAGTCGTGCTGACGAGTCAGCCGACGGCGGACGTGGTGATCCCGGTGAGCGTAAGCAACCCGGGCGAGGGCACAGTCACTGTCAGCTCACTTACCTTCACGGCGGCCAACTGGAACGTAGCGCAGACGGTGACGGTGACGGGCGTCGACGACTTCGTGGCGGACGGCAACGTCGGTTACATGGTCGTTCTGGGTGCGGCGACCAGCACCGACGGGAATTACAGCGGATACGACTCGAGCGACGTCGGCGTCACGAACACGGACAACGACGTGGCCGGGATCGTGGTCACGCCGACATCCGGACTCACGACGAGCGAAGCCGGCGGTCAGGCCACCTTCACGGTCGTGCTGACGAGTCAGCCGACGGCGGACGTGGTGATCCCGGTGAGCGTAAGCAACCCGGGCGAGGGCACGGTGAGCGTCACATCGCTGACGTTCACGGCCGCCAACTGGAACGTAGCGCAGACGGTGACCGTGACAGGCGTGGACGACTTCGTGGCCGATGGCGACATCGGGTACACGGTGGTAGTGGGTGCCGCGTCGAGCGCAGACGGGAAGTACAACGGCCGGGACGCGAGCGACGTCAGCGTCACGAACGCGGACAACGACGTGGCCGGGGTCGTGGTCACGCCGACATCCGGACTCACGACGAGCGAAGCCGGCGGTCAGGCCACCTTCACGATCGTGCTGACCAGCCAACCGACGGCGGACGTGGTCATCCCGGTCGCCGTGAGCAACCCGGGCGAGGGCACAGTCACTGTCAGCTCACTTACCTTCACGGCGGCCAACTGGAACGTAGCGCAGACGGTGACGGTGACGGGCGTCGACGACTTCGTGGCCGACGGTGCAATCGGGTATACGGTCGTCCTCGCACCAGCGACCAGCGGGGATGCGAAGTACAACGGCAGGGACGCGAGCGACGTCGGCGTCACGAACACGGACAACGACGTGGCCGGGATCGTCGTCACGCCGACATCCGGACTCACGACGAGCGAAGCCGGCGGCCAGGCTACCTTCACGGTCGTGCTGACGAGCCAGCCGACGGCGACTGTCACGATTCCGGTGAGTGTGAGCAACCCGGGCGAGGGCACAGTGAGCGTCACGTCGCTGACGTTCACGGTGGCCAACTGGAACGTGGCTCAGACTGTGACCGTGACAGGCGTGGACGACTTCGTGGCGGACGGCAACGTCGGGTATACGGTCGTCCTCGCACCTGCGACCAGCGCAGACGGGAAGTACAACGGTCGGGACGCGAGCGACGTCATCGTCACGAACACGGATAACGACGTGGCCGGGATCGTGGTTACGCCGCCGTCCGGACTTACGACGAGCGAAACCGGCGGCCAGGCCACCTTCACAGTCGTGCTGACGAGTCAGCCGACGGCGGACGTGGTGATCCCGGTGAGCGTAAGCAACCCGGGCGAGGGCACAGTCACTGTCAGCTCACTTACCTTCACGGCGGCCAACTGGAACGTAGCGCAGACGGTGACGGTGACGGGCGTCGACGACTTCGTGGCCGATGGCGACATCGGGTACACGGTGGTAGTGGGTGCCGCGTCGAGCGCAGACGGGAAGTACAATGGCCGGGACGCGAGCGATGTCGGCGTCACGAACACGGACAACGACGTAGCCGGGATCGTTGTCACGCCGACATCCGGACTCACGACGAGCGAAGCCGGCGGCCAGGCCACCTTCACGGTCGTGCTGACAAGTCAGCCGACGGCGGACGTGGTCATCCCGGTCGCCGTGAGCAACCCGGGCGAGGGCACAGTCACTGTCAGCTCACTTACCTTCACGGCGGCCAACTGGAACGTAGCGCAGACGGTGACGGTGACGGGCGTCGACGACTTCGTGGCGGACGGTGACATCGGGTATACGGTCGTCCTCGCAGCAGCGACCAGCGCAGACGGGAAGTACAACGGTCGGGACGCGAGCGACGTCAGCGTCACGAACACGGACAACGACGTGGCCGGGATCGTGGTCACACCGACGACTGGCCTGGTGACGACGGAGGCCGGCGGTCAGGCCACCTTCACGATCGTGCTGACCAGCCAGCCGACGGCGGATGTGGTCATTCCGGTGAGCGTAAGCAGTCCGGGCGAAGGCTCGGTCACTGTCAACTCACTTACCTTCACGGCCGCCAACTGGAACGTGGCGCAGACGGTGACGGTGACGGGCGTCGACGACTTCGTGGCGGACGGCAACGTCGGATACACGATCGTTCTGGGTGCGGCGACCAGCGCCGACGGGAACTACAGCGGATACGACGCAAGCGACGTCGGCGTCACGAATACGGACAACGACGTGGCCGGGATCGTTGTCACGCCGACGACTGGGCTGATAACGAGCGAAGCCGGCGGCCAGGCTACCTTCACGGTCGTGTTGACGAGTCAGCCGACGGCGGACGTGGTCATCCCGGTCGCCGTGAGCAACCCGGGCGAGGGCTCGGTCACTGTCAACTCACTTACCTTCACGGCGGCCAACTGGAACGTGGCTCAGACGGTGACGGTGACGGGAGTGGACGACTTCGTGGCGGACGGCAACGTCGGGTATACGGTCGTCCTCGCACCAGCGACCAGCGCAGACGGGAAGTACAATGGCCGGGACGCGAGCGATGTCGGCGTCACGAACACGGACAACGACGTGGCCGGGATCGTCGTCACGCCGACGACCGGACTCACGACGAGCGAAGCCGGCGGCCAGGCCACCTTCACGGTCGTGCTGACCAGCCAGCCGACGGTGGACGTGGTGATTCCGGTGAGCGTAAGCAACCCGGGCGAGGGCTCGGTCACTGTTAGCTCGCTGACGTTTACGGCGGCCAACTGGAACGTGGCTCAGACGGTGACGGTGACGGGCGTCGACGACTTTGTCGCGGACGGCGACATCGGTTACACGGTGGTAGTGGGTGCCGCGTCGAGCGCAGACGGGAAGTACACCGGTCGGGACGCGAGCGACGTCGGCGTCACGAACACGGACAACGACGTGGCCGGGATCGTGGTCACACCGACGACTGGCCTGGTGACGACGGAGGCCGGCGGTCAGGCCACCTTCACGATCGTGCTGACCAGCCAGCCGACGGCGGATGTGGTCATTCCGGTGAGCGTAAGCAGTCCGGGCGAAGGCTCGGTCACTGTCAACTCACTTACCTTCACGGCCGCCAACTGGAACGTGGCGCAGACGGTGACGGTGACGGGCGTCGACGACTTCGTGGCGGACGGCAACGTCGGATACACGATCGTTCTGGGTGCGGCGACCAGCGCCGACGGGAACTACAGCGGATACGACGCAAGCGACGTCGGCGTCACGAATACGGACAACGACGTGGCCGGGATCGTTGTCACGCCGACGACTGGGCTGATAACGAGCGAAGCCGGCGGCCAGGCTACCTTCACGGTCGTGTTGACGAGTCAGCCGACGGCGGACGTGGTCATCCCGGTCGCCGTGAGCAATCCGGGCGAGGGGACAGTGAGCGTCACGTCGCTGACGTTTACCACCGCTAACTGGAATTTGGCGCAGACGGTGACGGTGACGGGCGTCGACGACTTCGTGGCCGACGGCGACATCGGGTACACGGTCGTCCTCGCACCAGCGACCAGCGCAGACGGGAAGTACAACGGTCGGGACGCGAGTGACATCGGCGTCACGAACACGGACAACGACGTGGCCGGGATCGTGGTCACGCCGACGAATAGCCTGGTGACGACGGAAGCCGGCGGCAACGCAAACTTCACCGTCGTATTGACTAGCCAGCCGACGGCAAACGTGGTGATCCCCCTCAGTGTGAGCAAAACCACCGAAGGTACGATCAGCGTCACTTCGCTGACGTTCACGGCGGCCAACTGGAACGTGGCTCAGACGGTGACGGTGACGGGCGTCGACGACTTCGTGGCCGACGGTGACATCGGCTACACGGTGTTTCTGGCTGCCGCCACCAGTGCTGACAGTCGGTATGATCGGCGTGACGCTGTCGACGTGGCCTTGTCCAATCATGACAATGACCATGCTGCCATCATTGTTACTCTGACTTCGTCACCTTTCACTTCGGAAGCCGGCGGAACGGCCCAGTTTTCCTTGGTCCTTTCGTCGCAACCCCTGGGCGAAGTCGTCATTCCTGTGATCTCCACTCGGCCGAGCGAAGGCTCCGTCGATGTCACTCGGCTCACCTTTACGTCACTCGATTGGAACATCTCGCAATTCGTCACCGTCCGCGGCGTCGACGACAAGGTGGCCGACGGCAACCAAGCCTACTTGGTCCAATCCGGCATCGCCCGATCACTAGATGCCGGTTACGACGGGTTGCAGGGTGCGGACGTTGCATTGGTCAATCTCGACAACGACGTGGCGGGCGTCCTCATCGACACGGTTGGCGGCACGGTCGTCGACCCGGTGACGGGGACGGCCAGAGTGGTCGTTTCATTAACCAGTGAGCCGGCCGCGTCTGTCGTGATCGAGATCGTGAGCGCGAATCCGCGGGAAGTCGCTGTGGATCCCACGTTCATCACGTTTGGAGTGTCCGACTGGTCGGTGGGGCATGAGGTCATTCTCCGGGGCGTCAGCTCCGGCCAACTATCCGGCGACTTCCTCACGCGTATCGAGTTCCTCGTCAGCAGCGCCGACTCGTCTTACGACGGCCGAAATCTCTCAACAACCGCACGCACGACGTACCACCCGCCGCCGGCCTCCGATGCGATCAGCCCTCCATTCAATCCTGTGCGTCTGATGTTCGGGACGGGGCAGAACGGGGCCGGCGTGCCCGAGTCCGGGATTCCGTCCAACCCCGTCGTGGGTCGATCAGACGGCGACGGGACCCGGCTTCCGTCCGGTGGAGGAGGCGGCGAGGAAATGGAGGCGGCTCTCGCGCTCGCGGCCAACGAGGCGAAGGCAGCGACAGCTCCCAACCAGTCTTTCGTGAGCGCGGCGCAGCGACTCGCCGGCGTCGAGACTCCCCGAGCCGCGTCCGCATTCCTGGCGGCGGCGACGCGCTCACTCGTGGTCCCCGGATCGATTGTGATCCCGTACGCTCCGCCCGAAACATACGAGCGACTCGATCAGGAACTCGCGGCCGAGAAGGTCGCCCGCGCATCCTCCGTAAAACTCACGCTCGGTACCGTGGTCATCGCGTCAGCCGGTTGCGTCTTGTGGAGTCTCCGCGGTGCGGCGTGGCTGCTTTCGGCCACCGTGTCGGCCGCACCGGCCTGGACAGTCCTCGACCCGCTCGCCCTCCTGAACGCAAAACGGCGGGCCCGATCGCGTTCCGCGCCCGATGATGATGGTGAATCCCTCGCCGACCTGGCGCACTCGGCACTAACCTGAGACCCTCGGCCCCCCGAGGCCCCGCATGACCCGCATCTGGTATGTCGCCCGGCTCAGCTTCGCACTCGCGGCGTTGTCGTTGAGTTTGCTGTTCCTGGCGTACGGCCTGGGGCTGATCCCCGACCCCGAAGAACTGGCCCTCGATAGCCGCGCGGGCATGGCCAAGGCGCTCGGTGTCGAGGCCGCCGCCGCCGTCGAGGCGGATCAGCCGCGGCTGTTTGAGAATGTTGCACGGCAGGTCATCAATTCAGGTTCCGATCTCCTCTCGGCCGGTCTCCGCAATGCAGCCGGCGATCTCGTGGCCGAAGCCGGCGATCACGTCGGACAATGGAAGCACCCGGGCGACAAGTCGACGCCGACCAACGTCTGGCTCTGGGTCGATGTCAATGGCGCACCGTGGGGGCAGGCCGAGTTTCGGTTTCGCCAACTGGCCAAACCCGCCCTGTTCGGGCTCTGGCCCGGTGGGCCCGTCGGGCGGTTGTTTACCTTCATCGGCGTGACATCGCTCGGCATGTTCGCCTTTTACGTCTGGTACGTTCTCGGCCGGGTACTTTCCGAGGCCGACACGGTTGTCCCGCATCGCGTCCGCTCCGCGCTCGACACCCTCGCGGAAGGGGTCATCGTCCTCGACAAGGACCGACGGATCGCGCACGCAAATGCCGCCTTTGCCAAGCTCGCCCAGACAGACATTACTCACCTGCAGGGCAAGTCGATCGACGCACTCGGCTGGGCACGGCCCCGGGGAGTCGCCGGCACCGATCCCGGCCTGCCCTGGGATGCAGCCGCAGGTGATGGCATCACTCGCGTCGGCGTGCCGCTCGTTCTCGGTGCAGGTGAAATGGTGGAGACGCTGGTCTCCGTGAATGCCACGCCGATCCTGGCCGACGACGGCTCGCACCGTGGTGTACTCGCCACGTTCGACGACCTCAGCGAAATGGAGCGGAAAAACTCCTCACTCCAGGAACTTCTTCAGAAACTGAAGCAGTCGCGTGCCGAGATCCACCGCCAGAACCAGGAACTGAAGCTGCTGGCCACGCGCGATCCGCTGACCCTCTGCCTGAATCGCCGGGCGTTCTTTACCGAGTTGAATCCGCTTTATGAACAGTCGCTACGGACCGGTGCGCCACTCACCTGCCTCATGATCGACGTCGATCATTTCAAGAGCATCAACGACCGGTACGGCCACTCGACCGGTGATCAGGTGCTGTTCCAGATCGCCGAGTTGCTCCGCAACCGGTCGCGGACGACCGATGTCGTCTGCCGGTACGGTGGCGAGGAGTTTGCGGTCATATTGCCGCAGACGGATCTCGAAGGATCCCGGATCATCGCCGAGCGGCTGCGCATGGCCCTGGCCGAGACGCCGCTCGCCGGCGTCTCCGTGACGGCCAGCTTCGGGGTATCTTCGTTGCAGCTCGGCCCCACTGGCCCGCAGGGGCTTCTCGATCAGGCCGATCAGGCGCTGTATTCGGCCAAGCGGACGGGCCGAAACAAAGTGGTCGTCTTCAGCGATGTAATTCTGGAAACTGGTGACACAATCGCGCCCTCCGGCCCGGCGACCGAGCCGATCATGCCGGCCCACAAGGAATCGACCATTCCTTACCCCGCGGTGACGGCGCTGATCTCCGCACTGGCGTATCGCGACACTCTCACGGCGGAGCACTCCCGGCGAGTCGCAGACTACTGTGTCGCCGTCGGGCGGTCGTTGCTTTCCCAATCCGAATGTTATCTCCTCGAAGTAGCCGCCCTGCTTCACGATATCGGCAAACTCGGCGTGCCGGATTCGATCCTGTTCAAGCCCGGCCCGCTGACCGACGAAGAATGGAAGGTCATGCGGGTGCATGACCGCATGGGCGTCGAGATCGTCACGGCTGCGTTCGGCTCCGAAGGGCTGACCCGTATCGTCGGAAGCTACCAATCGCGGTACGGCGGTTCGCCGCGCGACCGTTCGGCCCCGATCGGCACCTCGATCCCGCTCGCCGCCCGCCTGTTGGCCATCTCCGATGCGTTCGATGCCATGACCACCGACCGGGCCTGGCGCAAGGGGCTCACCCGCGAACAGGCTTATGCCGAGCTGCGGCAATGCAGTGGATCGCAATTCGACCCGAAGCTCGTCGAGAAGTTTATCACGGTCGTATCCGCTCAGTCGTCCCTGCGGGTACACGAGCCGACGCCGAGCATCACGAAGGACGTCGCTCTTCGCCTTGGGACTCAGATCGAACATCTCGCCAACGCCATCGACGCCCGCGACACGGCCGTCCTGGCCGTGTCGGCCGACGAAGTCGCCCTCGAAGCCCGCCGATGCGGTCTGACCGCCCTCGATGAGGCGGCCGAGCATCTCAAGAAGCTGGTCACAACCGGCGGCGACTGGACGATGGTCGTAGCGTTGGCGCACGAGCTACTCGAAATCTGCCGATCGGCACAAAGCGTCTACCTCCGCAGCGCGCGGGAGGACACGGCCGCCAGCGGGGTCATGCGAAGGCCGACGACGAATGCCGAACCGAGTGAGCCGACGATCCCGGCCGCCTCGTCGGTCGAAGACCCCGAGTCGATCTTCTCTGAAATCGGTACCCTGAAATCCGTCGCAGTCACCAAGCCGGAATTGGAAGGCGACTCGCGGCGGGAGTTCGAGCGGCCGCTCGTGCTGCCTCAGTAGTAACCGATCGAAGGATGATATGACCAGCTACAACACGGGCAGAGAAGTCCGCGCGGCCTGCCGGCTAGGCAATCTCACCGGACCCACGCCCGGCATGGCCGACGGGTACGTTCAAGCCAATTTCGTCGCCGTCCCCCGCGACCTGGCCTTCGACTTCCTGTTGTTCTGCCAGCGGAATCCCAAACCGTGCCCGCTCCTGGACGTCACCGAACCCGGATCGACCGAACCGCGAGTCGTCGCGCCGGGCGCGGACCTTCGCAGCGATATCCCGCGCTACCGGGTCTGGGACAACGGTGAACTGGTCGAAGAGCCGATCGACGCCCGGCCCGCGTGGCGCGACGACCTCGTCGGCTTCCTGCTGGGTTGTTCGTTCACGTTTGAAAAGGCGTTGCTGGAGGCGGGCGTGCCCGTTCGTCACATCGACGAAGGGCGAAACGTACCGATGTACCGAACGAATGTGGCCTGCCGTCCGGCCGGGGTGTTTCATGGCCCGCTCGTCGTGTCGATGCGGCCCATGACTCCTGCCCAGGCGATAACGGCGACGCGGGTCTGCGCTCGATTCCCACGGGCTCACGGGGTGCCGGTGCATTTCGGTGACCCCGCCGCCATCGGCATTACCGATATCGCCAAGCCCGACTTCGGAGAGGCCGTGACGATTCGCCCGGGTGAAATCCCGGTGTTCTGGGCGTGCGGCGTGACGCCCCAGGCCGCGCTGATGGCGGCACGGCCTGCATTCGCCATCACCCACGCTCCGGGTCACATGTTCGTGACCGACTGGCGCGACGTGCAGTTGGAAGGGGAGTAGGTCAGGCGGCGACGGACCGGGCCGTCGGCCGGCACGTGACAACGTACGCCTGCCCGGAGAAACTCAGGGCGATATCAACTTCGGGAAATCCCGCGGCCAGTAGCTTGGCCCGCAGCGCCTCGGCCGAAAGGTAATGGAACCGGCCGCGGCGGGCTTCGCGCTTCAACCAGCCGCCGTACCGCCAGATGCGCCACGCTTTGACGAGGTAGCGGTGCGGTCGCGGCCTGCTCCAGACGCCGGTCAGGCAGTCGCGGGCCACCGTGCCCCAGGCTGGCTCGGGCACGTTGATCGAGAAAACGAAACGACCACGTGGTGCGAGGACCCGCCGGCATTCCGCCAGCGTGCGGTCGAGGGCCGACGTGGTCCATCGGCCGTCGACCAGTGACTCGGCATACGACAGTGCGAGCCCCGATACGATGCCGTCGACGGATCCACTGGCGAATTGTCTCAAACCGTCGAGAAAGTCGCCGGCCACAAATCGGATCTGCCCGGGCTGAGCTTTGAGTTCGCGGGAGAGCTTGTCATAGGCCTGGGCGTTGACTGGCGCGATGTCGATGCCGGTGATCTCCGCGACCGTGCCGCAGGAATCCTGAAAGATCCCCTTGGTGAGCATGCCCCGGCCGCAGCCGAGATCGAGCCAGCGTTCGCCGGCTTGCGGCGCGAGTCGGGCCGTGGTGTCGGCCAGGAGTTGCCGGTAGGGCGGCAACTCGTGCTGGCTCCAGAAAGCCTTGGCACACTTCGTATCGGGCCAATAATTGGTGGTCCGCCGATTCCAGATCATCGCGCACGCTCGCCACGGAATTTGGGCGATGGCATCTGAATCGATTTCTGCCGCGGCGTCAACGCCGATCCGGCTACTGCCGAAACAGCCGGCGGAGGAGAAACGTGCCCGCGAGCCCGGCCGTCAGGTCGGCGATCCACACGGCGACCGACGCGGGCAGCCGACCCTCGCGGGCGAAATTGGTACCGGCCAACAGGAGCGGGTAGTAGATCACGACCACCGGCAGGAAGCAGCTCACAAACGCGCTCAGATAATCGGCCCGGTGAAACTGCACGCCGACGGGCACGGCCACGAGCGCGAAGCAGAGGCAGCCGAACGCCAGTGCGGGCCGGAGGTTCGACTCGGCCCGAAGCAGACGCTCGGTCCGGTACGAGTCCTTGACGTGGAACTCGTTATCCTTCCGAAGGTCGAGCAAAGCTTGCGGCGCGGGCGCAGACAGCGTGGAGATCTGCGAATCGATGATCTCGAGCTGCTCCTTGCGTCGTTCGCGCTCGTCCTGGATTTCGTCCCACTTGGCCCGGATCTGGCCGCGTGTCATGTTCATGGGGCGCACCGCGGTGTCGCGGAAAGTGCTCGCAGGAAACGCGACATCGAACCGCTGATCCCGCAGTGATCCGTCGATGTCGACGCCACACAGAGTGCAGTGCGGCATGTCGATGTAGACCATGTCGCGGGCCAGGTCCGTGGTCAGCTTGGCCTCGCGGGCGTGAGCCACCACGCTGTACCCGAAGTTGCCGGACCGCTTCTTGATGACGGGGTCGACGAGTTGCTTGCCGCGGACTTCCCGGACGTACACGGCGAAGTCGAGCTTGTTGTGCCGGATACTCCCGGTCCGCTTGAGCATGCTGTAGATCAATTCATCGACATCGGAGACGACCCGCTCGGCCAGCATCTGCCGGGATCGCGGCACGATCTCGGTCTGCAGTGCGGTCAGGCCCGCGGCGACAATCAATGAAAGGACCACGGCGGGCGACAATAGCCGGCCGAGATGGACCCCGGCGGCCCGCAACGCGGTAATTTCGTGGTCATGTGCCAGTCGGCCGTAGACGACACAACACGCAAACAACACCGTAGCCGGCACGGTGTAAGGCATCGTACTGGGAACGAGAAGCGGGATGACGTAGAGGATCTGCGGTGGCGTGAGACCGCGTTGCGACGCCTCCTGCACGACGCCACCGAGAAGGAACAGTCCCGTCAGCGCCCCCCAGGCGAGGAGGAAAACGCGAACGAGTTCCCAGAAGATCATCCGCTGGAGAATAGTCCCGATCACCCGCCCCCCTGCGCTGCCGCGTCAGGTGTTTCATCGGTCCCCTGACCCATCTTTCGGCAAGTTTTCGGTTTGGGAAAACGGGCTCACCCTCGATCGGTCGAAATGTCGATGTAAATCTGTACGGACTGGCGCGACTGGGGTGGGGGTATGGGATGGGCCGATCAACCGCCGGTGACGGTCCGACCCTGTTCGACCGACTTCTGATTGCAACTCTGCTGGCCGTCACGATCGCGTTCGGCGTGTTGACGGTTGTCCGGTCGGCGTACCTGGCGAAGCGACATACGGATTTCACTGTCTACGCCCGGGCGGGCTGGGCCGCTCGGACGCATGCCGACCTCTACGATGTCACCGACGAGTACGGCTTGCACTACTGTTATCCGCCCCCGTTCGCGTTCCTCATGGTTCCGTTTGCGGAACCGCCGTCGCCGGACGGTGGGTATTACTTGAGATTCGACATCTCCGTCGCGATCTGGTACGCGATCAGCGTCGCGTGTGCCGCGGCCGGAATCCACCTCATCGCCCGCGCACTGGAACGGACGGAGTTGCCGACGGCGACCTGGTCGGGCGAATGGTGGCGTCGACGAATATGGCCGTTCCTGTTCGCGCTGCCGGGAATCGGACACACACTCTCGCACGGTCAGGTCAACAATCTCCTGTTGCTGCTCGTGTGTGGTTTCCTGGCCGCGATGATGCTCGGGCGGGCGCGGCAGGCGGGCTACTGGCTTGCCGGCACGGTTGCGCTCAAGGTGATTCCTGCGTTCCTGGTTATCGTACCGCTGGTCCGCCGCGACGTGCGGTGCCTCGCCGGGTTCGCCGTCGGCCTCGTCGTGCTGCTGTTCGGACTGCCCGCGATCTTCCTCGGGCCGGCCGGCGCGATTCAAGCCAACATCTCTTTCGTCGATGCCATGATCGCTCCGGCTCTCGGGGGCGCGAAAGACGCCGAGCGGGCCCTCGAGATGTTTCATGTACTCAAGACGGATAATCAGTCGCTGATGGCCGTCATGCACGCCTGGCAATGGGCAGGCGACCCGGCCGCCCCGGCCGAACCGGGGGCGGGACTTCGAAGCATTCATTGGCTGATCGCCGCCGTGCTCACGGCGACGACGCTGGGCGCTGCCCGCGGCCGATCGTTGGCCGGAAACGACGGGCTGATCCTCGGCGGGTCGCTCATCGTCGTGCTGTTGTTCATCAGCCCGATGTGCCATCTGCACTACTACTGTCTGACCGTGCCGCTGATTACCGGGCTCCTGCAACGGCACCCGGATGATCGCCGGCTGTGGTTCTGGCTCGGCATTCACGTGATTGGTGTATCGATCCCGCTCATCTGGGAGCCGATCCGCAACTACGGATTCGCCCCGCTCGGCACGATCCCGCTTTGGATCTGGGGAGTGCGCGACCTGTCCCGTCCGGCCGCGGCAAACAACGTCTGGCCGCGACTGGCCGCCTGAAAGCACGCGATCAACTATCTGTCTGCCGGAACAATACGCAGACTGGCGATGGCACCGATACTGTCGATCCGGTTGGCGATAGTCTGCCGGTCTCGGGGTCGATGCGGAACGCGATCACTGTCTCGGAGTTCTGGTTGGCGGCAATCAGGAATCGGCCGCTCGGGTCGAGATTGAAGTTTCGCGGCGTCTTTCCCCCCGTCGGAGTGTGCCCCACGACGGTCATCGCACCCGATTTCGGGTCGACGCTGAGCTGCACGATGGAGTCGTGGCCCCTGTTCGAGGCGTAGACCCATCGTCCATTGGGGTGAACCCTGACTTCGGCCGTGTGGTTCTCTCCGCGGAAGTCGGCCGGCAGAGTCGTCACCTGTCCCAGCGGCGTCAACTTCCCCGACCTCACATCGTAGCGGAAACACGTGAGGGTCGAACTCAATTCGTTGATGGAAAACGCCAACTCTCCGTTCGGATGAAATGCGAAGTGTCTGGGGCCGGTTCCCGGCCCGACAACCACCTCGCCGGCCTTTGGCAACGTGCCCGCGGCCGGGTCGATGCGGTATGAAAAAAGCGTGTCCAATCCGAGGTCGGCGACGATGACGTGCTTGCCGGCCGGGTCCACGGTCACGGAATGTGCGTGCGGCCCCTCCTGCCGACTGGCGACCACGCGAGTGCCCGGGCGGGGGTGTTGCACGAACGCGGCCGGCTTCTTCAGCCGACCGTCGGAGTCGATTGGCAGTGCGTTGATACTGCCGCCACCGTAATTAGCGACGAGCAGTAGTTTTCCCGAGGGATCGACCGCGACGTGACACGGTCCGTTGCCGCCGACCGGTTGGCGGTTGAGGAACTGCAGCCCGCCTTGGGCGTCGATCGCGTAGGCGGCGACGCCCGGCCCGCCGCTCACTTCGCTTACACTGAAGAGAAACCGCCGGTCCGGCGACAGCGCGAGGAACGAAGGGTTGACCGCTTCGGTGACTACTCCAAGCGACCGGAGCGTGCCCGACTTCCGGTCGAGCTCCAGCCGGTGAATACCCTGGCCCGCGCCCTTGGCGTATGTCCCGATGTAGATGTCGATGGGCGTGTCCGAGGCCGGGAGCGGACCCGCAGCCCAGACGACTGCGAACGACAGCAGGATTCCACGCATGGCAGAGGTCTCTCGATGAATCAGACAGTCGGTGCTGCTGTGCGGTCGCCGGCGAGTACGGCCGCGAGGAGGGGTGGCTCTTTCCCGAACCGGGCCCGGTAGTCGGCAATCGTAGTTTCCAGGCGAATGGCTTTCTTGCTGGAATGATGCAAGGCGATGTCGGCCAGTCGGTGTCGCAGGAACGGATTGCGAAACCGGTCCAGGGTCTGTTGGGCGAATTCCTCCGGCATCTCACACCGGTCGGCGAGTGTCGGCACGATCTCGTCGAACAGCAGTCGTTCCAGCCACGCGGACGTCTCCGGATCGTCCATCGCGTCGCCGACCGTGGCGAATTGGTCGGTCCCCACCCGGCAAACGAGTGCGGTGTGTGCGCCGTTCAGGATCCGGACTTTTCGAAGGAAGTACGGCCGAACGTCCTGAGTCCGGGTGATGGCGGGATGCTGAATCCACTTCCCGGCCCGCGGGTGAGTTTCCAGGGCCCAGAGGGCATACGGCTCGGCCGCGATCAGCAGCGGGTCGATATCGAGCAGCGGGTGCTCGGCCGGGCGCCCGGGGACAATCCTGTCAACAAGACTGTTGAGCCAAACACACTCGCGCTCGATCCAGTCGGTCAGTTCGGCCGGGTCGCCCCACAGGTGAGAAAGCGTGACGACCCGAGAACGCAGCAACTGCGCGTTGTTTTCCTGCAATTCGCAGGGCAAAAGCGTCAGCGGCGAGCCGCCGGCATGCCAGCGGGCACGCAGCACTTCCAGCAGCTTGGCCGGGAATGAGCGGGGCGGCCGATCGCCCGGCCCGTCGCCTTCGTTAAGGGAGTAGCCGGCCTCCGTGGTATTCGAGACGATGTATTGCAGCGACGGGCTGGCCGCGAGCCGGAGAATCTCCGACCAGTCTTTTGTCGCGACAAGCGCCCGGCTGATGCTCCGGCACTCCTCGACGCGATCGACGACCCGCCCGCCCTCCAAGCCGCGCACGGCGACGTGATACTGCCCCTCGGCAAGGTTGAGCATCCGGGCGCGGTCGTCGCCGGTGCTTTGCACGACCACGACGTGGCCGATCGGGTCGCCCTGTTGCCGGGCCTGATGTACGAAGAGGTCGACGAACCCGCGGAGAAAGTTACCCGCACCGAATTGGAGAATGGACTCGGTCATGCGACAGTCCGGCCCCGGCGGGCGGGAAGTGTGACCGGTGCCCGCAATCGCTCGGCCGCCTCCGCGCACACCCGCGCCGCCAGCGCGACTTTCAGCAGGTGGATTCCGCCCCGGAAGACGAAGATGCCGATGACCGTCATGCCGGCGGTGGGATACACGCGGCCGTTCACGAGGTGGACGATCACGAGGAAAAACACCGCCAGCCCCAGCGCGACGAGAAACCAGCCGATCAACTCGCGCAACCAGAAGCTCATGCAGTTCACTCCGGGGTTCCCATTACTCTATCCGGGCGGGGTCGGTTTCTCGACCCCCGCACGCTCGCTAATGATGGTCAGCGGCCGGCCTTTCACGTTTTCATACACCCGGCCCACGTACTCGCCGAGGATTCCCAGGCAGACGAGTTGCACGCCGCCGAGAAACAACACGGCGGTGACGGTCGTGGCCAGGCCGGGCGGAAGGTCCATTCCGTAGCGGGCAAATTGGGTGCGGAATATTCGCTGGATCAGCGTGAACAGCACACCGGCAAAGGCCGTCGCCGAGACGGCGAAGCCGAAGTAGGTCGCGAGTCGAAGCGGGCGGGTCGAGAAGCTGATGATCCCGTTCATCCCGAGTTGAATGAGCTTCCGCAGAGTGTATTTGACCTGCCCGGCCGCGCGGGCCTCGCGCTCGTACTCGAGGGCGACCTGGCGAAACCCCGCCCAGGCCCGGAGGCCGCGGATGAACGGCACCTGCTCGCGTGTCAGCAGCACGGCGTCGAGGACTCGCCGGTCCATGACGCAGAAGTCGCCCGAATCGAGCGGGATGTCGATCTCGGAAAGGAAGGCCAGCGTGCGATAGTAGAGGTAGTAGGCCGCCTTCTTCAGCGGCCCTTCCTTGCGCTTGCGGCGCACGGCGTAGACCACATCGTACCCCTCGGCCCACTTGGCGAAGTAGCGGGGCAGGACTTCGGGCGGGTCCTGAAGGTCGGCATCGAGCACGGCGATGACCTGCCCACGGGCGTGCTGCAGGCCCGTCCAGAGTGCAATCTGGTGTCCGAAGTTTCGGGCGAGTCGGACGCCCTTCCAGCGCGGGTCGGTGGAATTGCGGGCTTCTATTCTCGCCCAGGTGGAATCGCGCGAGCCGTCATCGACGAGAATGATCTCGTAGGGCGCGCCCCACGACTCGGCCGCCCGCTCGAGCCGGGCGAACAGGAGCGGCAGAACCTCTTCTTCGTCGAAACAGGGAATCACCACCGAGACGAGCCCGGCGGCGAGAGATCGCGGCTGCGAATCCATCCGGCACGCCAACCGAAGACAGGGCTAATCGCAGGTTACGGGCCGTCTGCCGGCTAGGCCAGCAACTCCCGCGGGTCGGTGATCTCGCCGCGGAGTGCGCTCGCTGCAACAGTCAGCGGGCTGGCGAGGAAGACCTGCGCGTCCTTATGGCCCATCCGACCGGGGAAATTGCGGTTGGTCGTGCTGATGCAGCTCATCGGCCCGTTCAGCCGGCCGAAGGTGTCGGAAGGGCCGCCGAGACAGGCCGCGCAACTCGGCAGACCGATCTTCGCGCCGGCATTCGTGAAGATCTCCTCGAGCGTGGCGTTGCCGATCTTCTCGGTCTTCAGGCTCGCGGCAATGTCGCTGGTCGCCGGTACGACGAACGTGTCGATCTTGACGGTGCGTCCCTGCAACAGCCGGGCCGCCGCGAGGAAATCGGTCAGTTTGCCGCCGGTACAACTGCCGATGTACGCGCGGTCGAGCCGGGTACCCCGGACCTCGCTGACCTTGGCCTTGTTGTCCGGGCTGTGAGGCTTGGCGACGACCGGTTCGAGCTTGGAGACGTCGTAGACCTTTTCGTAGATGAACTTTGCATCGGCATCGGACTTCATGACCGTGTACGGCTTCTGCCCGGCATTCCGGCGGTTCACGTAATCGAGCGTGACCTGATCCGGGGCGATGCAGCCGTTCTTGCCGCCGGCCTCGATGGCCATGTTGCAAAGCGTCATCCGCTCTTCGATGTTCAGCGCGTACACGGCTTCGCCGTCGAATTCCATGGCGCGGTAGGTCGCGCCGTCGCAGCCGATGTCGCCGATCACGGCGAGAATCAGGTCTTTGGCCATGAGGTAAGGGGGGAGCTGGCCCTGAAACACGAACCGCATGGTCGGCGGGACCTTGAGCCACAGCTTGCCGGTACCCATGACGAACCCGGCATCGGTGTTGCCGATCCCGGTGGCGAACTCGCCGAAGGCCCCGGCCGTGCAGGTGTGGCTATCGGTGCCCAGGAGGACTTCGCCGGGGCGGGTGTGCCCTTCTTCCGGCAGGGCGATGTGGCAGACGCCCTTGTAGCGGTCGGTTCCCACGTCGTAGAAGTACGGCAGCTTCTGCTCGGCGACGAATTGCCGGAGGATGTCCACGTTGCGGTTGGCCATCGCGTCAGCGGTGAAGATGTAATGGTCCGGGATGATGACGACCTTAGTGAGGTCCCAGACCTTGGCGTCGCGGCCGAAATGCTTGTGAAAGATGCCGATGGTGCCCGGCCCGCAAACGTCGTGGGTCATCAAAACGTCGACGTTGACCCACACGTTCTCGCCCGGATCGACGCTATCGCGGCCGGCCGCCTTCGCGAGCACCTTTTCCGTCAACGTCGCCATGTCGAATTCGCTCCTGATGGGGGCGGGGCGTCGGCCTCTCCCCGTCATGTTATGATACGCTCCGCGACTTTGCCGGGCCTTTCCCCCAGCGGTCTTCGACGGCGAAATCGATCAGCTTGTGCAGGTACGGCTCATCCACGGGCGGGCAGGGCAGGTGTGGTGCCGCCGCCGACGAGTTCGACACGTCGAAGACCGGCTCGGCATTCCAGTACGGCTGGTAAGTGGCCACGTACTCGTAAAACTGCTTCTCGATCTCCGTCTGATTCTCTTTCGTCAGCGCATCGGGGCCGACGTAGGTCACCCCGTAGAAGCCGAACTTAGTCGCCATCGCCGTCTCGATTGTCCGGGCGACGACCGGTTGGAACGGCGTCAGGTGATACGTCTTTCCGTGCAACTCCGGGTGGAGCAGGATGTGCGCCATCATTTCGCCGACCCAGTCGATCGGCACGAGATTCCGAGCCTCGTCGCCGGTCAGGTTGAGGCGGACGGGCACCTCGAACCGGCCGTCTTCCTCACGTTCGGCATAAGTGCTGAGGAGATGAACGAACTGAAAGTACGGGTAGAGGCCATGGTAGGTCGCCGTGTAGCCGGTCTTCGTGTCGCCCACGATCATGGCAGGGCGGTAGATGGTCAGCGTGTCGAACAGGCCGCTCTCGCGGACAAGCTTCTCGGCAGCGTGCTTGCACTCTTCGTAGTCGTTGCGGAACCCCGGCGGCGACACGAGCTCGTCTTCGCGGATGGTTCCCGTCCGGGTGCCGCACACGTAGGCCGTGCTGACGTAGTGCATGGATTTCAGGCCGGTCAACCGGCAGACATCCAGGACGTTCTGGGTGCCCGTCAGGTTGGAGAGCCAGGGGTCTTTGGAGCGGTCGCTGCCGTAAAAGGTGAGGCTGGCGGCGTTGTGCAGGATCGAGTCGCAGTGCCGGCCGATCCAGGCGATATCGGATTCGCTGAGCCCGAGGCCGGGCAGGGTGATATCGCCCTCCAGGCAGGCCGTGCGCGGGGTGGGAAAGCCGGGCTCGGACCAGCGATCGACGAGTTCGGCGAGCCGGGTGCGGGCGTCTTCCCCGGGTCGCGAGCGGACAAGGGCGGCGATCGGCCGGCCGGCACGCAGCAACTCCCTGAGCAGATACTGCCCGACCTGCCCGGTGATTCCTGTTACAAAGAGATATTTCGACATCGCGATCCGTACTCAGATAAGGGAAGCCCGGCCACCGGCCACGGCCGGGAGGAAAGGCACGTCGTCGATCAGCCGAATGCGGCGCGGTCGGGTCACACGGTAAGTGATTCCGCGCCACGCCACGGTCCGCGCGACGGCCGCCGCGACGAGCGCGGCGGCATACACCACCCGGCTCAGCGGGATGGCCGCGTACGCGCCGGCCGGCACCGGCCCCACGACGCACCCACGCCCCGCGAGGTGCGATTGTACCCGGGCTGCGACCCGGCGCAGGCCGATCGCGAGTCCCAGATACTGAACAGTCAGAAGCCCGGCGGCCCAGACCGCACAACCCCACCAGCCTAACGCGATCGCCGTACCCAGCATTACCCAGGTCGCCAGAGACAGGGTGGCGTCGGCAAGGCCTTGCGTGAGCACCCAGCGCCACCGTTCGTGGTGAAGGCGGGCGCAGAGAAGTTGCCGACGGATGAAACGGAAGCAATCCCGCAGGCCCGTCGATTCAGCGCTCACCATCGTCGCCGCGGCCACGGTCTCGACGCGGTAGCCCAGCCGCCGCAACCGGCCTCCCGCTCCGACATCCTCTGCAAAGCTGTGCTTCCAGGATCGCACGAGGTTGGCGGCCTCGAGGGCGTCGCGTCGGAAGGCCAGTGAGCCGCCCCAGGCGACTCCGAGGCTGTTCATCTGGGTGACGGCCGCCACGTTCCACAGGTATCGGACGAGCGTGCCCGCTGAATTGTCGCCGGGGATGAACCATCGGACACCCGTCGATGCGCCGACGGCCGGGTCGCGGAGCGGGCTCGCCAATTCGCGCAGCCATCCGGGCCCGGCATGTCCGTCGGCGTCGATCAGCGCGATGATGCGGAACGACTCGTCGAGTTCGCCAATCGCCTGGACCAGTGCGCTCAACTTCAGGCTGCACGATCTCCGACGGGCCGTCAGCGGCTGAATCGTCACGTCCGGGTGACGCGATTCCGCGACCGCGTGCTGGACGACGGCCCACGCGGGATCGTCGCGGCTGTCGACGATCACGACGACGCGGTAATCGGGGTAGTCCTGTCTCAGGAGCCCTTCGAGGCAGCCGGCCAGCGACGGATCGGCCCCGCGAACCGAGAGTACGACGGCGGCACGGGGCAGTTCGTCGGCGGGCGGCACGGCCCCTCGACTGTAGAGCTTCATGAACCGTCCGGCCCACAACAACTGCAACAGGAGCGACGCCAACAGCAGCAGCGAGGCAACCGACAGGCAAACAATCATCGATGCAACCGCAAGACCATTCCGGGCATATTGTTTCAGAATTAGTCTATCGACGCGGAAATCGCCTGCGAGCGAAAACCGGGAGGGGACGCGACGCGTTGACCGGTTTGTACGATAGTCGGTGGTCGAAACTGCCTCACACACGGAGCCGATGCCATGCTCGGGCGCATCACGTTGGGACTGCTGATTGTCGTCGCGGCCGGCGCGGGCGTTTCAATCTCCGGATACGCACAACAGCCTGCCAGGGCTTCGCTCGAGTCGGATCAGGCGGCGATCATGAAATCCGCCCGGGACTTTGCGGAAGCGTTCAATCGCGGCGATGCTCGTGCGCTCGCGGCGATGTGGACGGAATCCGGCGAGTCCCGCGACAACGACGGAACGAATTTCGTCGGCCGGGCCGCGATCGAAAAGTCGTACTCGGAGTTGTTCCGCGCCCGACCCGGTGCGAAGATCGAAGTCCTCGTGAAGTCCGTCCGGTTTCCGGCGAAAGACCTCGCCATCGAGGAGGGCCTTCTTCGGCTGACCGCAGGACCGAAACAACTTCCGACGACTACCACATATGTTGCCATCCATGCCCGCGAAGGCGGCGTCTGGAAGATCGCGTTGTCCAGTGAATCGGGTCACGGGCAGGATCGCCTGGAAGACCTCGATTGGCTCCTCGGCTCATGGTCCGGCAAGAGCGATAATGCGGCCGT
This sequence comes from Gemmataceae bacterium, assembly GCA_019694755.1. GTDB lineage: Bacteria > Planctomycetota > Planctomycetia > Gemmatales > Gemmataceae > JAIBBI01. The sequence continues at coordinate 13,829 of JAIBBI010000013.1, read as the reverse complement.
GAAGTTTGCCTTCACCCGCGACGGGCAGAAGCCGCTGATTGCCGGGACGTTTACGCGGACCGTCACGGGGCAGACACCGGCCAACGGATCGATTCGCCTCGCACTCGACCCGGAGACGGGCCGGTTGCGGTCGTGGGGCTTCGAGGACGACGGCGCCCATTCGCAGGCGATCTGGTCGCACGACGGGAAGAACTGGACGATCGAGATTCGAGGTGTGCTGGCCAACGGCACTGCATTCTCGGAGACGATAGTCCTCCATCGCGTCGATGCCGACACGATCACCTGGCGTGCCATCGACCGTGTGCTGGGCGGCGAGCGATTGCCCGACACCCGGCCCCTGCGGCTTGCCCGCCAGAAGTAGTGGTTGACACAAGGTCTACGATTCACCGCCCGTAAGAGGATTTGAAATGAAGCGGCTCGTTTTGCCTCTGCTGTTGTGCGTGATGTGCGGCCACGTCTACGGCCGGGGGTTCGGCGGTGGCGGCTTCCGTGGCGGCTACGGCGGTGGATTCGGCGGCGGCTACCGGGGCGGCTACGGCGGTGGATTCAGTGGCGGCTTCGATCGCAGCGGCGGAGGTGGATTCTCCAGCTTCAGCGGCAGCGACCGGTTTGGTGGATCGTATTCCGGGTCCCGGTCGTTCGACTCTGCGTCCGGTTGGGGCGGCCGGGGTGCGACGAGCAGTTACGATCACACTTGGGACACGGCCCGCGGCGGCTCCATCAGCACCTCGGGGACGCGCGGGGCGGCCGAGGGGCGGTACGGCGGCTTCGCCGCAGGCGGGACTCGCGATACCTCGGTGACCACGGCCGGCGGCAAGACTTACTCGGGCAGCCGGGAGGGCGGTGTGGCTGGCGGTCCGATGGGCCGTACGATCGGCGGAGCGTCCGGTAGTGTCGACGGGCGGTATGGCACCAGCAATTGGAACACGGCATTCGCCGGCAACCGTTACGGCAACATGGCTCACTATTCGAGCTTCGATGCCGCCACCGCACACGGCACTGCTTACTGGTCCGGAAGCTACATGACAAACCACGCGGCCGCAGTCCGCGGAGGATTCGGCTACTACAACTGCTTCCACCCGGCCTGGTACGCCGCCCACCCCGGTTGCTGGGCGGCAGCCGGCTGGGCGGCCGGTGCGGCCTGGGCAACCCCGACCTACGGCGCGCTCGCCGCCTATTGCGGCATCACCGCGACCGACTACCCGCCTGACTACGACTACGGCAGTGCGGTCGTTTATCAGGACGACACGGTTTATGTGAACGGGCAGGAGTCCGCCTCGGCTCAGCAGTACGCCAGCCAGGCGACGGCGATTGCCAATCAGGGCCAGACCGCGAATCCGCCGCCGACCGATGATTGGAAAGCCATCGGCGTGTTTGCCCTCGTCCAGGGTGACGAGACGACCTCCAACAACATCTTCCAGTTGGCCGTGAACAAGGACGGTATCATCCGCGGCAACTACTACGACGGGCTGATGGACTCCACGACGCCCGTCTTCGGATCGATCGATAAGTCCACCCAGCGGGCCGCGTGGACCATCGGGAAAAAGCAGGACCGTGTCTTCGAGGCCGGCGTGTACAACCTGACGCAGGGCCAGTGCCCCTGCCTGGTCCACCTCGGCCCCCAGAAAGCAAGCCAGATGATGCTCGTGCGCGTGGATCAGCCGAAGCCGGAGAAGTAGCCTTGTCGACCACCGTCCCGGAATCGGAGAGCTGGCTGCGGCGTCACGTCGGGCGGCATCCCAATATCTGGCTGCTGGCTTCGCTGCTTGTCCTACTCGTGCTTTATCCGCCCCTTCACGAACGGCACGGATCGACATTTGCCTTTAACTTTGTTCGGTCGTGCATGCTTCTGGTCGGCCTGCGAGTCGCATTCGTCGATCACCCGCTGCGAATCTTTGCGATCGGGTTAGCCATACTGGCAATCGTCGGCCTCTGGTCGAACTTCGTGTTACCCGGCAGATCGGCATCGACGGTCGCGCTGGAAGTCCATCTCAGTTCGGCGGCTTTCCTGAGCTTCACCGTCGTGGCAGTGCTCAGATCGGTGTTTCGATTGCCGGAGGTGACTCCCGACACCCTGAGTGGTGCCCTTTGCGGCTATCTGCTCGTGGGCCTGACCTTTGGCCACATCTTTACGATCATGCACACGCTGGCCCCCGAGACGTTTCAAGGCGTGCCCCCCATGACCGACGTGCGGCAGCAGTTTGTCCTGACCTATTTCAGCTTCATTACGCTGACGACCGTGGGGTACGGCGATATTCTGCCGGCCAGCGATACGGCTCGATCGCTGTGCCTGCTGGAGGCGGTGATCGGGCAGTTCTACATGGCGGTGCTGATTGCCGGGCTGATCGGCAAGTGGATCAGCCAGACTGCCCAGCCGTCAAAGTAACCTCGTCGTTTCCCGGGTGGAACAAAAAAATCGGCGAAGTGGCCGCCGGATATTGACTTCAGACCACTCACGACCCTAAACTAATTTCGCTCACTGTAATACGACTCTCGGTGATTGGGCGACGCCGGGTGACGATTGCAGTGGGCTTTTTTCGTTTCCAGAGCGGCAGGAAGTGATTTGCAGCCGCGAAAAGTCGATTGATAAAGTCGGGACAGGAGTGCATGGGCGGTGAACTCCTGCCCCTGAATTGGCGACGCCGTGACGACCGCGGGGTTAATTTAGCCTATTGGAGACATTGGCGGTAGTCGGCAAGGTCCGACACTTTGCGTAAGAAAAAGTCCTACGGTCAATTCCGCGCACGCCTGTTTTGGCGTACAAGGTTTCACGTTAGAATTCAAACATGGCATCGATGACGAACGGCCGGGCCGGGTCGATTCACCCGGCGGTAACCCACGACCATGATTCCGACCTCCGCCGACTCGTGGACGGCGGGCGGAGCGGGTTGTGGGATTGGGATCGGTCGAAAAACACTGTCGATTTTTCCCCCCACCTCTGTACGCTGCTCGGCCAGTCTGAGTCTCGCGGCACGTGCGATGTATGGCAACGCCTGATCCTGCCCGGCGATTGGCCGGGAGTTCATGCGGCCATGGCCGCGGTGTTTTCCGGTCAGGCGACTGGCGACCGTTTTTCGATGACGCACTCGGTTGTCCGGCCCGACGGTAGGGTGATTTGGGTGACCAACCGGGGCATGGTGACGCGGCGTGATCAGGACGGGACGGCTCTGCAACTGACGGGGATCATTACGGACGAGACCGAGCGCCACCTGGCCGAACAGAATCTCATGCAGACTCTCGAGCGGCTGCGTTTGTGTGAACAGGCCGGCCACGTGGGCGGTTGGTACTGGGACATCGCGACCGGCAAACTGACCTGGTCTGATGGTCTTTATGACATTTTCGGTTTGACGCGCGACGCAGAGGCTACCTTCGCGACCTGGCAATCGGTGGTCCACCCCGACGACTACGACGATGCCTTCTTCAGCCTGAATCGCGCTATCGAAGAGCATCAGCCGTGCGACCTGCTCTATCGCGTCGTCCGATCCGACGGGACAGTTCGATGGATCCGGGCCGTGGGCACGGCACATTACGATCCGGCTGCCAATCCGTATCGGATGATCGGCGTTTGCATGGACGTCACGGCAGAGCGGCAGGCGCACGACGCGCTGAAGGTCAGCGAGTCACGAAGTCAGATGGCGATGGAAAGCGCAAATATCGGGTCGTGGGACTGGAATCTGATCACCCGCCATCTCGATCCTTGCACCCGTTGTCTCGCCATATTCGGTCTGCCACCGGGGACTCATGTGACGTTCGAGGACTTCATATCCTTCGTCCATCCGGATGACCGGGAGCGGATCGGCCAGGCGGTCCAGAACGCCATCACGACGGGGAGCGAGTACAACGTCGAAATGCGCATTGTCTGGCCGGACGGCACCCTTCACTGGGTGCGCGGGCGAGGCCGTGCGTATTACAGTGAGTCGGGGCAGCCGGTCCGAATGGCCGGCGTTTGCTTCGACATTACCGGTCAGAAACGGACCGAGCGTCTCGTGCGCGACGCGGAGGAGCGGTACTCGCTGGTCGCCCTCTGGGACTGGAACATCATCACGGGTGAGGATTATCTGTCGCCGCGGTGGAAGGAGATTCTCGGGTATTCTCCCGACGAGTTACCGAATGTTGAAAGTTCATTCTTTGAATCGATTCATCCCGACGACCGGGCCAGGGTAGCGGAAGCGGTCGATCATCATCTGAACGGGAATCAGCCATTTTCCGTTGAAATGCGATTGCGCCACAAAGACGGCAGTTACCGATGGGTGTTAAGCCGGGGAGAGGCGATCCGCGACGAATCTGGTCGTGCCCATCGCATGGTGGGTTCGATCACCGACATTACCGAACGCCGGGCAGCGGAGAAGTCTCTGGAAGAGAGTGAGAAGCACCACCGGTCACTGATCGAGAACCTTACCGACGGATTCATGCTCGCCGAGATGATCTGCGATCCCGACGGAGAGCCGGTCGATTTCCGGGCGACGATTACAAATCACGCGCTCGAACAGCACACTGGATTCAAGCCGTTTGAAGTGGCCGGCCGATCGGCGCGGGAACTGACGCCCAAAATCCGCCCGTCGACACTTCGTGCGTTTCATAACGTCGTTGTTACGGGCGTGCCCGTTCAATTCGAAAACTACTCAGAAGATCTCGATCGCTATTTCGAATGCCGGGCCTATCGGCCGGCACCCGGCCGTTTTGCGGCCATCTACCGCGACATCACCGCCCGCAAACGCGACGAACAGACGCTCCGGCAACTCAACGAGGATCTGGAGCGGCGGGTCACCGAGCGGACGGAAGCCCTTCGCGCCAGCGAAGAGAAACTGACCACCATACTGAGGACCGCTTCCGATGCGATCGTCACTATGGATGAGGCCGGCGCGATACAGTCGATCAACTTGGCGGCGGAGAGGATGTTCGGCTACTCGGCTACCGAACTCGTCGGCCTGGACCTCTCGACCATCATGCCGTCGCCGCACCGTGAGCAGGCCCGGGGCTATCTCGACAATTACCTGCGCACTGGCGAACGGCGAGTCATCGGCACCACACGGGAAGTGCTGGCTCGCCGATCCAACGGGGTGGCCTTCCCCGTGGAATTGGCCGTCAGCCATATCGAGCACCTGCGACTGTTTACCGGCATCATCCGCGACATCTCGCCGAGAAAGGAACTCGAGCGCGACGTCGTCAACATCGCGACGATGGAGCAACAGCGGATCGGGCATTACCTTCACGACGAATGCGGGCAGGAGTTGACGGCGCTCGGTCTGCTCACCGACAGCCTGGCGGAACTGCTGAAAACGCAGGCCCCCGGCAATGTCCACATTGCGACAAAGATTCGCGGGGGCATCCACCGGGTATTGCAAAGGCTGCGTGGGATCGCCAAGGGGCTGGCCCAGATGCAAATCAACGCCGGCGAACTGCCGGCCGCGCTGGGCAACCTCGCCGCGTCACTCGGCGAAGCGGCGAAAGTCCGGTGCAAATGCAGCATCGAAGGACAGGTCCACGACCTTGATGGGACTCAGGCGACGCACCTGTACCACATCGCCCAGGAAGCGTGTACGAATGCCCTTCGTCACGGCCGGGCAACGCGGATCAGTATTCGTCTTTCGGTCGAACCGGCCCGCGTCGCGCTGCATGTTGAAGACAACGGCTGCGGCTTTGCGGAGCCATCGCCGGGGGGGTTGGGCATCCGCATCATGAAGCACCGGGCCAATATGATGCGGGGGCATCTGGCCATTGAGCGGCAGAAACCGAAAAAAACCGTGGTGACTTGCATCCTGCCCAGGGACAGCTCTGATGGCCCGCCCGCCTAAACCGTTGCCGCCGTCGGCGGCACGGATACTCATCGTCGATGACCACCCGGCCGTCCGCGAAGCGTTGACTATTCGAATCGCGACCACTCCGGACCTCGTCGTCTGCGGCGAGGCCGAGGACGAGGCGGAGGCCATAAGACTCACCCGCACGCTGAAGCCGGACGTGGTCATTATCGACCTCGGCCTGAAGTCGGGCGACGGCATCAACCTCATCAAGCGCATCAAGGATCAATTTTCAAAAGTCCGGACGCTGGTCTGGTCCATGCAGAGCGAGGGCGACTTCGCCGAGCGGGCCGTGCGGGCGGGTGCCTCGGGCTATATCACGAAGGAGCATGCGACCGACCGGATTGTCGACGCCCTGCGGGAGGTCCTGTCCGGCAAGCTCTATCTGAGCCAGGAGTTCAGCAACCGCCTGATCAAGGGTCTGACTCAGGACAGCAGCGGGGCCCGGCGGTCGATCGTAGCCGATCTCTCGGATCGCGAACTGGAAGTACTGCGGCTCATCGGCCGGGGGCACACGCGGGCCGAAATCGCCAGGAGGATGCACCTCAGCCCCAAGACGATTTCGACATACCGCGACCGGATTCGCGCCAAACTCGGACTTCCCAGCGGCGCGGAATTGAATCGATTTGCAGCGCAGTGGTTGCTGGAGAATAGCTGAGCCGATTACGGCGGGCCCGGCCGGGGCTGGGGGCAGGCGCGTGCCGCCATTTACTGATGTCGCATCCGGCGATACACCTCCCGGATGATGTCGCTGGAGCAATTTGAACAGTTGCTGTCGCCTGCGGGGCAGGTCGCGCTCGCCGCGGCCGACGCGCTAGCACCGACGGAGGCGACCTACCTCCGGCATCACCGGTCGCTGACTCGCCGATTCGATCCCGACCTGTCCCGCGTCGCGTTGGAGCAGGCCATGCTCCGACTGCGGGCACGTGAGAAATTTCCGCTCGCGGCCGCCATGTACTTTACCCGCGAGGGTTACGAGCAAGCCACTTGCGCGGAAGTCGCGCGGTATCGCGCTTCGCGATTGGTCGGCAAGGTCGTCGAGGCGTGCTGCGGCATCGGTGGCGATACGCAGGCATTGGCGGCCCGAGGCCCGGTGGTCGCTATTGATGCCGATCCCCTGCGGCTGGCGATCGCGCGGGAAAATGTCCGGGTATCCGGACATCTCGACAATGTGACATGGTTGCACGGTGATTTGCGGGAGATGTCGATGCCGGCCGGCGACGTGCTGGTGTTCGACCCGGATCGGCGGGCGACCGGCCGACGCAGTGCCCGGCTCATCGACCTGGAACCGCCACTCAGCCTGCTCAGTCAGTGGCGTTACCCGGGTTCCGTGGTCAAACTCGCGCCGGCAACGCCGTGGGCCGAACTTGATTCACTGGATGCCGGGATCGAATTCGTGTCGCTGGCCGGCGAACTCAAAGAATGCACGGCATGGATGGGCGGCCTCCGCGGGGCACGCCGCCGAGCCACCCTGTTGCCGGCCCAGGCAACTCTTGCGGCCGACGTGCCTGCGCCTCTACGGCCGGCCGGGCCGGCGCGGGCGTATCTGTACGATCCCGACCCGGCCGTTACCCGGGCCGGTTTGGTGACCGATCTGGCAGAGCGGATCGACGCCGGCCCGCTGGATTCGTCGACGGCGTTCCTGACCGCGGATCATGCCGTCGCAACGCCGTTCGCCCGAGGGTATGCGATCGAGGCGTCGCTGCCTTTCCATCTGGGCCGGTTGCGGGAGTACTTGCGGTCGGTCGGCGTCGGCCGAGTGACCATCATCAAGCGTGGCAGCGCGGTCGACGTAGTAACGCTGACGCGACATCTCAAGTTGCAGGGGCCGGCCTATCGCTACGTCATGTTAACGCCGGTTTTGGGGAAGCCCACGGCACTGATCTGCCGTCCGCTTGAAGGTGCGACAGGGGTCGGTAACACAGACTAGGTCCAGTCCACGACTACGGGGAACTGCCATGTCCCGCCGACTTGCGGCAATCGCTGCTTTGATGTTCGTTGCCGGCTGCAGTAACTCCGGACCCGAAGGCAAAAGCGCGAAAGCTGTTCCGACCGAAGTGGTGGTGGCCACCCCCGTCGAAAAATCGGTGACCGACTTTGCCGAGTTCACCGGGCGGACCGAAGCCCCGCAATTGCAAAAGGTTCAGGCCAAAGTCACAGGCCACATCGTCGAAATCAAGTTCGCCGAGGGCAAGGAGGTCAAAAAGGGTGATGTGCTGTTCGTCATCGACCCCCGGCCATTCATCGCGGACTACAACGTGGCCACGAGCCAACTCGAACTCGCCAAGGCCCGCGCCACGCGAACATTAAACGACCTCAAGCGGGCCGAAGACCAGCGCAAACAGCCCGGCGTGATCAGCGCGCAGGAATACGACAAGTACGTCGCCGATAAGCTGGAGGCCGACGCAGCCGTCAAGGCGGCCGAGGCGACTGTCGCGGCCAAGAAACTCGATGTGGATTACAGCAAGGTGGTTGCCGAGCAGGACGGCCGGGTCAGCCGGATCTACGCCACCGTCGGTAACCTCATCACCACCTCGACGCTGCTGACAACGATCGTTTCGCAGGACCCGATGTACGTCTACTTCGATGTCGATGAGCGAAGGATTCTGGAGATTCAGAAACGGATTCGCGAAGGCACGTTTAAGTCCGCGCGAAAGAACGATGACGTGCCCGTCGAGATCGGTCTCGCGAACGATCCCGGATTCCCATACCGCGGCACGATCAATTTCGTGGACAACAAGGTGGATTCCTCCACCGGATCGATAAAGTGCCGGGGCATGTTTGCGAACCCGGCGGACTCGAATGGCGACCGGGTGCTGTCGGCCGGGCTGTTTGTCCACGTCCGGCTGCCGCTCGGCGCGCCGCACAAGGCCCTTCTGATCAGCGAGCGAGCCGTCGCCTCGGATCAGGGCCAGAAGTACGTGCTGATCGTCAACGACAAGAACGAGGTGGTGTTCCGCCCGGTGAGTCTGGGCCAGTCGCACGACGGGTTCCGGGTGGTCGAGTCGGGCCTGAGTGCGGGGGACAAGGTGATCGTCACCGGACTTCAGCGGGTCCGCCCGGGGCCTTACTGTGATTCCCAAAACGGGCGAAATGAAGTAGCCGGCCGCGCCACCGCCCGCCCCCTCATTCCGGAGCATCCATGTTAGCCCGATTCTTTATCGACCGGCCGGTCTTCGCCTGGGTGATCTCCATCGTCATCGTGTTCGGTGGCCTGGTCGCTTACTTCGTGCTGCCGATCGCGCAGTACCCCGAGATCACTCCGCCGACGGTCTCCGTGACGTGTACCTATCCCGGGGCGGACGCGACAGTGGTGGCCGACACGGTAGCCGCGCCGATCGAGCAACAGGTGAACGGCGTCGAAAACATGCTGTACATGTCGTCGCAGAGCAGCAACGACGGTAGCTACACGCTCAACGTGACTTTCAAGCTCGGCACGAACCTCGACATGGCCCAGGTACTGGTGCAGAACCGGGTGGCCATCGCGATGCCGAGCCTGCCGTCGGCCGTGCAGGCGACCGGCGTGACGACCAAGAAGAAGTCGCCGAACATTCTGCTCGTGGTCAACCTGTTTTCCGACGAGAATCCGGAAACGAAGAAACCGTACTACGACCAGCTTTTCCTCTCGAACTATGCGACGATCCAGGTGAAGGACGAGCTGGCCCGCCTCGAAGGCGTGGGCGACGTGTCGTTTCTCGGGCAGCAGGATTATTCGATGCGGATCTGGCTCGACCCGGATCTTCTGGCCACCCGCGGCCTGACGGCCGGCGACGTGTCAAGCGCGCTGAAGGAGCAGAACGTGCAGGTGGCCGCCGGAGCGATCGGGCGTCCGCCCGTCCCGTCCGGGCAGCAATCGCAGCTCACTATGACCGCGCTCGGACGGCTCACCGACCCGCAGCAATTCTCCGACATCATCGTCCGGGCCGGCAAGCCGGGCGAAGGCGGCGAACCGGATACGGCCGTCGTCCGACTGCGCGACGTCGGCCGGGTCGAACTCGGATCCAAATCGCTCGACCAGAGCGCGACACTTGACGGCAAGCCCACGGTCGGCATCGCGATCTTTCAGCTTCCGGGCACCAACGCGCTCGAAACCGCTGAGCGAGTCAAGAAGAAAATGAAGGACCTCGCGACGGCCAAGACCTGGAAGCAGGGCCTGCAGTACGCCATCGTCTACGATACGACGCCGTTCATCGAAGAGTCCGTGCATGAGGTGATCAAGACGCTTCGCGATGCCGTCATCCTGGTGACGCTCGTCGTGCTGCTGTTTCTTCAGGACTGGCGGGCGACGATTCTGCCCCTCATCGACGTCGGCGTCTCGCTGATCGGCACGATGGGCATCATGTACTTGCTCGGCTTCACGCTGAACAACCTGACGCTTTTCGGATTGGTGCTGGCCATCGGCATCGTCGTCGACGACGCCATCATGGTTATCGAGAACATCGAGGTCTGGCTCAACAAGGGGTACGCGGTCCGCGAAGCCACGATTCGGGCGATGGGCGAGATCACGGGGCCGATCATCGGCGTGACGCTCGTGCTCTGCTCGGTGTTTCTCCCCAGCGCCATGATCCCCGGAATCACGGGACAGTTCTACAAGCAGTTCGCCCTGGTCATCGCGGCATCGATGGTGCTGTCGGCGACCAACGCCATGACCATGACGCCGGCCCGCGCGTCGTCGGTGTTCGGCCATCGCACGCCGGGTCAGGAACACCACGGTGAGGCGCTGCCGCGCTGGGGCGTCGTGTTGCTCTTCGGATTCCTCGCGGTGCATTTTCTGGAGCCGCTCCTTGCGGGGCGACTGGGCGGCGACAACGCGATCTGGGGAGTCCGGGCCGGGCTGGGCGTGGTCGGAGGGGTGGCCGGCTGGTTCATCGCCCCGCCCCTCAATCACTTGCTCGGCATCCTGTTCCGCGGATTCAACAAGTTCTTCGAGGCCGCGACGGCCGCGTACGGCTGGACCATTGGTAAGTTATTGCGTGTGTTCGTGATCGTCGGATTCGTCTACTGCGGCCTTCTGGTGCTGACTTACGTCGGCTTCACCCGGCTGCCGACCGGCTTCATTCCGAGCCAGGACAAGGGCTATCTGGTCTTTAACGTCCAGTTGCCCGACTCGGCATCGCTCGAGCGGACGATTGCCGTCCAGAAGCAACTCGAGAAGATCGTGCTCGAGACCGAAGGCGTCGGCCACGTGATTACGAATGCCGGGCAGTCGTTCGTGCTCAACGCGTTCAGCTCCAACTTCGGCGGCGGGTACATCGTGCTCAAGCCGTTTGAGGACCGGCGGGGCCATCACCTCTCGGCCGACGCCATCGGTGCGGCCATCCGCGGTCGGGTCATCAAGGAGATCCCCGAAGCGCTGGTGTCGATCTTCGGCGCGCCGGCGGTCGACGGCCTGGGCAACGCCGGCGGCTTCAAGCTCATGGTGCAGGATCGCGGCAGCCTTGGCATGGCCATGCTCGCCGGGCAGGCCGACGAACTCGCGGACCAGGGCAACAAGCAGCCGGGGCTGGTCGGGCTGTTCAACGGGTTTCGGGCGAACACGCCGCAACTCTTCGTCGACATCGACAGGACCAAATGCAAGACTCTGGGCGTTCCGCTCTCGACGGTGTTCGACACACTGCAGATTTACATGGGCGGCCTGTACGTCAACGACTTCAACGACTTCGGTCGCAACTGGCAGGTGAATATCCAGGCCGACCAGAAATTCCGGGCCGACGCCGCGACCATCCGCACGCTAAAGGTCCGCAACAACCGTGGCGACATGGTGCCGCTGGGTACGCTGGCCGAAGTCCGCGATAATGCCGGGCCGGTGACGGTGACCCGGTACAACATGTTCCCGGCTGCCCCCATCAATGGCGGCAGCATGCCCGGCGTCAGCACCGGTACTGTCATCCGCGTGATGGACGATCTCGCCGAAAAGCTCCCGGCCGGCATGACGACGGAATGGACCGAGCTGACCTACCTGCAGATCATTGCCGGCAACACGGCGGTGTTCGCATTTGTCGGAGCCGTGTCGCTCGTGTTTCTCGTGCTCGCGGCCCAATACGAAAGCTGGTCGCTGCCTCTGGCGGTGATTCTCGTGGTGCCGATGTGCGTGCTCTGCTCGGTTGTCGGCATCATGATCGCGAAGATGGACATGAACATCTTCGTCCAGATCGGATTTGTCGTGCTCGTCGGCCTCGCGTGCAAGAACGCCATTCTGGTCGTTGAATTCGCCCGCGAGCGGCAGAAGGAGGGGATGCCCGCGTTCGAGGCCGCGGTGACCGCGAGCACGCAGCGCCTCCGGCCGATCATCATGACCTCTCTGGCTTTTATCCTCGGCGTGGTGCCGCTGGTCATCGCCCACGGGGCGGGTGCCGAGATGCGGCGGACGCTGGGCACGGCGGTATTCAGCGGTATGCTCGGCGTCACGGGCTTCGGCATCTTCCTGACGCCCGTCTTCTACTACGCCGTCGCCCGCATCGCCAGGCCTGTGGTCGCGGAAGTGCACAAGCCGGATGAAGGGAAGGACGCACATGACAAGTGACGATGCGACTTCGGGCGCGGACACAGTCTCGATCGGCGACGAGCGGGCGGCCGTCGACGTGATCAGTCAGTCGATCCTCGGACTCTGGGAGGTCGTGAACAACCTGACCCGGCTCCGCCCAACGAATCGCGAAGTTTACCGCGTGACAATCTTCGGTTCGGCGAGGATCGGGCCGGGCAACTGGGTTTACGATGCCGTTCGCGACATGTCCCGGGACCTGGCCGGTATGGGGGCGGCCATCGTCACAGGTGGCGGCCCGGGCCTGATGCAGGCCGCGAACGAGGGCGCGGCCATGGCCGGGCCCGAAGCGCTCAAGCGATCCACCGGTATCCGCGTCGACCTGCCGTTCGAACAGAACGTGAATCCGTTCGTCGGTCATTCGATCACGCACCGCACGTTTTTCTCCCGGCTGCACCATTTTGTGCTCGTGTCCGACGCATTCGTGGTCGTGCCCGGGGGGATCGGATCGTTGCTGGAATTGTCCATGATCTGGCAGCTCTTGCAGGTACGGAAGCTGTACGACACGCCGTTGATCGTCGTCGGCAAAATGTGGGAGGAACTGGTAGCGTGGAGCCGGAAGCACATGCTGATTCCCGGGTTCGAGCTGGCCAGCCCGGACGACTTGAAGATCCCGACCTGCGTTGGCTCGGCCGAGGAAACAATGGCGATCCTCCGCCCGCACCACGCCGGGTGGGTGCAGAAACACAAGTAAGGCCCCGGGGGACAGAGTTCGGGTGGTCCGGGCCGCAGGGGTTCGCCCCCCGGCCGGCTGGCAGTTTAATAATCTGCCCGGTTTTGTAGTCTGACAGTACGGGTTGGGTCATCCTCCCTCCTGGCATTTTCCCGGAGGCCTTCGTCGTGAAATTCTCGCTGAACGAGTCCGGAATCGCGGTGGAAGACGTTCGTCGGAACCCCACGCCAGCGGCGTTGTACGAAGACGCCCTGCGATTTGACGGCGGCCGGCTGGCCCTGTCGGGCGCGCTCGTGGCCTATTCCGGCGCCAAGACCGGGCGGAGCCCCAAGGACAAGCGGATCGTCCGCAACGCCGCGTCCGAAAAAGACATCTGGTGGGGCAACGTCAATATCGGGATGGACAACCGCGGGTTCGAGATCAACCGCGAGCGGGCCAAGGATTTCCTCAACACCCGGTCCTTGCTGTATTGCATCGATGCGTTTGCCGGCTGGGACCCGCGTTACCGGTTGAAGGTGCGGATCATATGTGCCCGGCCTTACCACGCCCTATTCATGCACACTATGCTCATCCGGCCGACGAAGGAAGAGTTGGCGAGCTTCGGTCGGCCGGACTTCGTCGTCTACAACGCGGGGCAGTTTCCCGCCAACAGCCGGTCCGAGGGCATGACCTCAAAGACAAGCATTGATGTATCGTTCGAAGACGGCGAGATGGTCATCCTCGGCACGGAGTATGCCGGCGAGATGAAGAAGGGCGTCTTCACGATCATGAACTACCTGATGCCGAAGCGGGGCGTGCTTTCCATGCATTGCTCGGC
>JAIBBI010000275.1 GCA_019694755.1 Gemmataceae bacterium | reverse complement strand
CGTTGTAGGCGAAGTCCGGCACCATGTCGTTGTTGAAGTCGCGGTCGACGCCCAGGAGCGGCGCGTTGGGCTCGATGGCCAGGCGCGGCCAGGAGCTGGTGACCGTGGACATGCCGCTGTCGGCGGCGCTGACCCGGTGCCCCGTGCCGAGGTTCCCGGCGAGCATGGCGTTCGGATCCAAGGGCTGCGGGAAGAGCGCGTCGGTGACCAGGTCGGTGACCATGTTCGCGATCGGCTCGACGCGCTCGCCGCGCTGGACCGACTGCTGCTGGGCGCTCGAGACCTGCCGGCCGGACTGGGTCCGCGAGAGGAACGCGGCGGCGACGATGACCAGGAGGACGAGGATCGCCGTCACCAGGATCAACGAGTTGCCGCGGCGGCGCGGGCTGCCGGTGCGCGGGTCATGAAGCCGGGGGGCGGACGAATGGGGGCGGTGCACTGCCATGAGAGCCTCTGGAAGATCGGAAGCGGTCGAGGCGCGGGTCGGACGGACGGGGCGGACGGGACTCATCGCGACGGGAGGTCGACGACGAACTGGAAGGTCCGTCCCTCGGGGAAGCGCTGCTGCGGGTCATGCAGCGTGAAGGTGATCCGCAGGGCGTTCGGCCACGGCGTGTAGCCGCGGTCGAGGCTCGGCGAGTTGGTGTTGTTGAGTCCGGGGAGGAGCGGCTCGGTCTGGTTGAAGCCGAAGGTGGCTTCGTAGACGCGGCTGTTCGGCACGCCGGAGATCGAGTACTGGGCGAGGGCCGGCGCGGCCGAGGAGTAGCCCTCGATCGTGTACGGCGAGATCGGCGCGCCCAGGCAGCCAGGGCCGGTGTCGCAGCTCCCGTTGTAGGGGGCCATCGACGAGAGCGGAGCCACGCCGCGGGCCGGGTCGTTCAGGCCGAACCACGGGGCCGGGGCCTGGTCGTTGAGGATCAGGCCGACGAACTCGTCGCCGGAGTAGTTGGCGATGTGGTTCTCCGGCGGGTCGAGCGGATTGGCCGGCGTCGGGTCGATGACCTGGCCGCTGGGGCGGGTCATCCGGCCGGTGCCGTCCTTCCACGTCCAGTCGACGGTGAAGGAGGAGCAGCCGTAGGCCAGGGCCGGGTTCGAGAGCATCTGGTCGGCGCGGTCGATGCCGCCCTTCGGCGGGACGCGCTCGGCCCGCGGATAGCGCAGCGGGTTGGTGCCGCCGCCGCTGATCGCCTGGAGCATGCGCACGCGCTGGCCGGGGAAGCTCCCCTGCGAGGGCCAGTTGGCGCTGTCGGGGTCGGGCGGATGGTTGCCGACGTTCCACCACGGGGCGAAGCCGCGGACGATGCCCGCGTTGTCGACCCAGGGCTTGCCGTCGGAGCGGACCTTCGGGTTGACGAAGGACTGGATGACGTCAAGGGTGCTCGCGGCGATGTCCACCCGCGAGGAGAGCGGGCCGCAGTCGTAGCCGGTGCCCGAGGAGCTCGAGGCGAGCGGCCAGATGCCGGCGGTCGAGTTCTTCGGCCGGTCGGACTGGCGGCCGTAGCGCAGCACGTCGTTGGCGGCCACGCCGGGCACGGCGTCGCCGGCGAGCAGCAGCACCTGGCGGGCCAGGATCCAGTCGCGCGAGGTCGGCTGGGTCGCGATCACGTCCTTCTGGAAGGTGCCGGTGTCCCAGCGGACGGCGCTGATCTTGTAGTCGGCGTCGCCGGGGAAGGAGTAGGTCCACGGCATGACCGGGGTGCCGATCTCCATGCCCGCGTGGATCGGGTCGGTGCCGGGCGGGGCCTCCCGAAGCTGGATCGCGTGGCCGTAGTAGACCCGCGCCGCGTTCGCCTGGAGGACCGGCAGGTTGAAGATCCCGTTCTGCGGCGTCTCGGGGACGATGCCCTTCGAGCCGGAGAACTGGGTCGAGTTGTTCGGCCCGTCGATGAAGAAGAGAAGCTGGTCGCAGCGCACGACCGAGTTCGCGGGAGCCGCCGAGTTGAGGAGCGGGCCGCCGCCCGGAGCGCCCAACTGGTTCACGTTGTTCGGCACTTCGACGTTGCGGATCACGATGAAGCCGTCGCCGCTCAGCCGGGCGATGTCGGAACGGATCTGCCGTTCGATGACCGCAGCCGTCTGCAAGAGGTCGGCGTTCGCTTCGCCGGCCCCGGTCACCTTGCTGACCGTGCCGAAGATGCGGGCGGTCGCGATGATCACGACGACGAGGATCGCCACCGCAACGAGGATCTCGGTGAGGGTGAAGCCGCGGAGCCGCGAACGGGTCGCCTGCGCGTCAGACGGCCCAATCACCATCGGGGTCACGAGAGGCTGACTCATCAGAGTTCCTCCACCAAGAGGTAGACGGGGGTGAGTTGGGTGCCGTTACTGTCGCGCAACGGGAGGTACCACGCTTGGGCGACGCCTTCGGAGTCGACAACCTGCCCTGGGTTCGCCGAAAGGCTCAACTGCCCAAAGACAGCCGACGGCATCATCGCGGGCACCGGACGGGCGAAACGCACCGGGCCTTCGCCCTGCACGCGGCGACCGACGAGGACACGGTGGATGTTGTTGTTCTGGTCGAGGATCCACTGCCCAGGGACCTGCCACATCGCGCTCGCCTTGGTGAAGTCGAGCGCGGAACCGGACGCCGTGCCGGGAATGATGGTCGGGTCGCCCGTGGTCGGCGCGATCCAACGGTTCGCGCCGCTGTTGGGCGGGGTGAAGCTGATCGGAAGCGGCGGAATGCGAGCGTCGTTCGCCGGCGCTTCCGGCGTGTGGGTCGTCGGATCGACGCGAGCGACGTGATAGGCGAGCGGCGCACCGCCGGCAGCGGTCACGCGATAGACGAAGATCGCCACCTGCACGCGGCCCTGGAAACGGCGGAACATGCACTCCCAGACGTACTGCGGCTTGGTCGGCGTGGCGACGGTGAGGTCGGTGGTGGTCGGCCACATCCGCTCGCGCTGGGTCACGAAGACGCGCGGCTCGGGCGTCACGCGCTTCCAGTCATCGACTTCGCTCGCCGCGCTGATACCGTACTTCGCCGGGTTGTACGGGATGCCGTAGAGGACCTTGGTCCCGGATGCCGGCCAGCCCTGATAGAGCTCGGTCGCCATCTCGGCGGTCGTGGTGGCTGCACCGAAGATCGGATCGACCGGGAAACCGGCCGCCAAACGGGTGTACTGCTGGCTGAAGATGTCGATCTTGCCTTCGTCGACGATCGCGGTCGCCGGGTTGGCGACGAGAAACCCCGGACGCATCCAC
>JAIBBI010000114.1 GCA_019694755.1 Gemmataceae bacterium | reverse complement strand
TTGGACGGGCACGCTGTCAAGCCCCGCTGCTTTGGGCAGGTAATCGTACGATCGAGGAAACAGGCTCTGTCGGGAATTCCGCGACTGACCGGCCCAGCCGACTGTCGTGTCGGGTCCGTCGGCGCCATTCGCCCACGCGGATTCCACGCCGATTCGGTAATTCTGAATCCGCGGGCTGAAGAGCGTGAACCAGGTTCGCCCCTGCACCAGCCGGTTGCGGACGTCAATCTCGACGAGGTCGTATTTGTTGATTCGGAGGTCGCCACCCTTCAGCGCGTAAGCTGCATAATAGGCGATCCCGCTGACAGTGAACACGATGATAGGAAAGGTAATCCAAGTGAACTCGAGACGCTTGACCACCTTTTTGAGGAACAGATAGTCGATCGGCCCGACGAGCAAAATGTACCCAAGAATAAAGAGGGCCACCCACCCGAAGGATATGACCGGGACGCCCGGGAAGTTCTCCATCGATCGAATGAGCGTCGCAAAGTCGCCGTCCTCCGCAACGGTGTCGCCGTATCGGCCGAAGGCTCCCGGCTGATCGGACGCGGCAGTCGGCACGCGTGTACCAGACCGGTTGGTCAGTTCACGCCAGAAAGTCTCCCGCCCCTTCCAGCGGTCCAGGGGCTTCCCGTCGACATCGAAGGCCACGACGGTGACCCGGCCCAGACCGTACGCCGCGCGGACAACCAGCGGTCGGTCCTTCGTCGAGAGTAGGGCGCTGGGATTTCTATCCGTTCGCATCTCGACGTTGGCACACGTTACCTTGCCCAGCGGTTCGTCGCTGGCGATACCGTCGGTCCAGGCGATGCGCGGAATCTCTACGTCGGCAGTCCCGGTCAGTCGAACTGGCAGCGAGTCGTTGAGTTCGCCGGCCCCTGCAAAAAGATCTTGATTCCGCCCGACACTCACGACCAGATTGCCGCCGCGCCGTACCCACTCGGTCAGGGCAGCCTTCCGGCCGTCGCGTTCGCTCACTAGTGCCGTGGCGAAGTCACGATCGGCGGTCGAAATCAAGACTGTGTCGACGCTGTTGTACGCGAACCACTGTTGCGGCAGGTCCTCGATCCGGGCAACGCTGGCCAGGAGCGACCGGGCATCCAGTGACCTCGCAACGGTCGACTCGCCTTCGGTCGTGGGCAGGCCGGGCAGCAGTGCCGAATCCAACTGAGACCCGATACCCAGATAAAGAAACTGGGAGACTTCGATGCCTTTGTTGACGGCCATCGCGTCCGGACAGATTTCGCGATCGTTGCTTCCGTACACCGCTACGCGGATCGAATCCCGCCGGCCACCTGGCCGGGTATACGCGAGTATCTTTTCCGTCTGCCCTGGCTGCATCGGGGGTAATGCCACGCGATACCGCGTGGGCACTTCGTCGCAATCGGCAGAACTGACGATAATGTAACCCGGTGCCGGGAATGGTTTCGCGCAACGGATTGTGATGTAGACCGGAGTCCAACACCCGCCTTTGTTGAAGCTGTCGTTGCCGACGGCGTTTTTGAGTCGGCCCGATGCGGGAAACCCGACCATAACGGATTCAATCTTCAGCGGATCGCGGTCCTGAGCGGGGGCGGTGCCGCCGAGGACGAGGACGAGCCAGGCGAACAGCAGCTTTTTCATGCCGGGGGCTCAGGGTTTTTCCGTCGATCCGCAAGTACAGGGTCGGGAGTGGCACCCGGGACAACCCTGACCGTATTTCTGTCGATACGCTTCCGTCAGGTCGATGCCCGCGATGTTGGCGAGCGTCGCGAGCCAGGCCAGGACATCGGCGAATTCGCCAAGGCGTTCCTGACGATCGCCGGCGCGGAGAGCCGCGCTCAACTCGCCAACTTCTTCCATGAACCACATGAAAGTCCCGTCGATGCCACGGGCCCCGTCCTTGCCGCCAAAGGTGGCTCGGATGTCGTCCTGTACGTCAACGAGAGTCAGTGTGTCCCGTTCCATCATGAAAGGATAGTAAGTGCGAGTCCGCCGGTCACCGCGGTTCCGGCGGCTTGTCCGACCCCGCATCGACAGGTCGCTCCTGGCGAATGATCTCCCTGGGACCGAGCAGGGCTCTCCACTTGTTGGCCTCGTCCGACTTTGATTGACGGAGCAGGGAATTAATCAACAGCTCGGCAGCAATATCGTCACCAGGATCGATTTCTATCGCTTCTCTGGCCGCCTTCTCTGCTCCCGAGTACTTCCCCATTTCGAACAGAAGTTTGGCCAGGTCCCGCCTCCCGTCGAGGTCATCGGACTCCGATTTCAGGTATTCGTCCATCGCCTTGGCGGATTTGGCGAAGTCGCCGGCCTGTCGTGCGGCCCGGGCGACTTCATTGAGCCACGCGGGGTTATTGCGATCGAGCCCGGCCCCGCGCTCTGCCGTCGCCAGCGCCTCTTCTGCCCGGCCCGCATGAAGGTGCAACTGGACGAGCGAACGCAGGCAGTTCAGGTCTGGTGTTTGGCCGGATGTGGCCTTGTTCAGCGTTTCCAGGCAGTTGGCTTCATCACCGGCTTCCAAGTAAAGTTGGGCGATTACCCGAAGAGCAGTTCCATTGGCGGGATTTTTGGCAAGTGCCGCGTTAGCATGCTCCCTGGCCTCGCGGACCCGTTTTCGCCGCAGGAACTGTTCCGCCGCCGCGGCATTCAACTCCGGATCATCTGGTATCTTTTCGAGCGCAGATTCAATTCTGTTCAAGCTCAGTGACTTGACCATCGGCTTCGCTCCGGACCGGCGGATGTCATCGAGTACGAATTGAGCGTAGGCCTTCTCAATTTCGTTCATCGATTTTCCGCACACCCGCTCCATTGCTTCCCGATTGGACGCACCCTGCGCGTATTCCCTGAGCAGGCGAACGGGCGTATCCGGTCCGAATGCACGCGTGACATAGTCGACGGCCAGTTGTGATTGCGCATACGCGAGGGTCCATTCGGCAGGCGACCGGGGCAGCG
Source organism: Gemmataceae bacterium (assembly GCA_019694755.1). Classification (GTDB taxonomy): domain Bacteria; phylum Planctomycetota; class Planctomycetia; order Gemmatales; family Gemmataceae; genus JAIBBI01. The sequence goes on along the minus strand of JAIBBI010000114.1, from coordinate 13,509 downwards.
TGAATCCGCGATCCAGTTCCGAGATGGCGAACAGTTCTCCGCGTGCTCCGGCCTCGGCAAGGATTCCGAGCCAGTCGGCCGGACGGCGGAATCCTTCCCGATTGACGGCCAGCCCTTCTGTCAGCCAATGCGATACCAGATAGTTGGATTGATCGAGATTGAAGATGTGCGTCAGTTCATGGCGGAGTACGCGGGCCCAGTTATAGGGCTGCTTGACGCCGGCCGCCCTTGGGCCGGCCATGGCCAGCACTCTCCCCGTCGTTGCGCCGACGGTATGCAGATCGGGACCTGCTATCACCCTCCCGCTGAACATTTCGTGGGAATTAAACACCTCGACGACGAACGGACCGGCAGGGCGGTGCTGGAATTGCTGGGCCAGTTTCTCATAGTCGGCTTCCAGATATTCGGCGACTAGCCGGCCTAGCGGGCCGTCTCGCGTGGGCTCGAACCGGACAATGAAATGGGGAGTGCGAATCGTCTGGTACTTTTCGAGGTGCTTGAGCACCTTGAGCGAATTGCTCAGGCGGACGTGAAACGGGTCCGCCTTCATCGCTTCGGTCAGGAGCTTTTTGGCCTCGTCCTCATCGGCCAGACGAAGGACCAGCAGACCGAGTTCGGTACGTGCCGGAGTCAGGTCGGACGCGAATTCGATTGCTTTCTCGTATTCCTTGCGGGCGGCGTCGTATTGGCGTTGGTCGTCGAACCACTTGCCGCGCCGATAGTGAAATCGGGCCGGTCGGGGATTCGTGGGCAAAAGGCCAGGTTGCCCGAGGGATACCGACAGGCGGGCCAAGACTTCCTCGTCGCCCGTCGATTCGAGCGGTTGCAGGTATTTGCCGGCCCCCACACGGTCGCCGGCTGCCCACGCGACATCGGCCTTCAGAAGGCTTACTTCGGGAAGGAGGGGGTTGATCTCCAGCGCGCGGTCGGCCAGGGAGTCAGCTTCTTTCAAGTCGAATTGCTCCAGGGCGAGCCGACCTTTGCCCGCGAGCGCCTCGGCCGACCGCGGGTTGATTACCAGCGCCTTGTCGAATGCGGCCAGTGATTCCACCTTGTTGTATTTCTCGAGGAGGAGTCGCCCTGCGAACGCCTCGGCCGGCCAAAAGTCCTTGTCCGCTTTAAGGGCGTCGCCGATGACTTCGTTGAGAATGAATTTGAATTGGTCGGTCAGTCGGTGCCACCGGGCATTGTCCGAGCCGGCCCTCGCGACGAGGAGCAATTCGTCGGGGTTTTTGATGTCTCGCCCGGCCCGATTGCGTTCGACATACGTTCGGACGAACCATCGGCACTCGGCATCCGCCTCATCGAGTTTTCCTTCGTCCAGCAGAATCCGGGAACGAATCCAACGGGCCAGAAACTGCGAGTCGTTGCCTTTGAGGGCTTCGCCGATCGCAGACCGCGCCGAAGCCCGGTCACCCATCCGGTAAAGCAACTCCGCTTTTCGGGCCCAAAGATCCGGTGATGCTCCACTGCTGAGTGCTTTGTCGATGACGGATCGCGCCGCGTCGGGATTGCCTGTATCCTCTTCGACCCGACTCAAACCAATGGCGGCCGGCACTCGATCTTCAGAATTCAGGCGCAGGAGAAACGCTTCACGAGCCTCGTCGTAGTTCCCCTTCAGCCAACGCGTCCGTGCATCAGCGACTGTTTGGGCGGACACGGCTGACGGCACGAAGAACAGAACCAGAAGGACACCCGTCCGCATGGCGATGGACTCCTCAATGGTCGCATTCGCAACTTACCAGCCCGGGCAGCCGGCAGCAATGACCCCGGTTGTCCGGATGCCCGGATGTCGTTTAACAGCATTAGGCGGTCGATGCACCGCCGCGGATGCCGTGAAAGTCCTGAAATGCCGTTACGTGTCACCAATCTCCGAATGGGGCTCGATGAGCCGGACGGCCGGTTGCCAGAGCGCATCGGGCGGGCGCTGGCGCTTCCCACCGATGCCTTCGAATTTCGCATCCTGCGCAAAAGTCTCGATACACGCAACAAGTCCGACATCCATTTCGTCTTTTCCGTATCGGTGACTGTCCATCCCGGGCATTCCCCGGGCAGAAATGGTGCGCCTGGATCGCGGGTGGAGCCGTACGACGACCCGCCGTTCGATATGCCGGCCCGCGGCCGGGAAATGCTTCGCGACCGGCCCGTTGTCGTTGGTAGTGGGCCCGGCGGTCTCGTCGCGGCGTATTTTCTAGCGGAGTGCGGTTATCGCCCGCTGGTCCTGGAGCGGGGCCGAAACGTGTCGCGGCGAATCCGCGACGTACACGAATTCGATGCAGGTGGCCGATTCGAACCGGAGAGCAACTACCTGTTCGGCGAGGGCGGGGCAGGCACGTTCAGCGACGGGAAGCTGACTTCGCGGAGTACCGGTGCGGATGTGCAACGGGTGCTGGAGTTGTTCGCGGCCTGCAAGGGTAAACCGGAAATCCTGTACGAACACCGCCCGCATCTGGGAAGCAACCGGCTCCCGGCCGTCGTCAAAGCAATTCGCCAGCGTATTGAGTCGTTGGGCGGCGAAGTTCGATTCGATTGCCCGGTCGAGGATCTGGTCATTGAATCGGAGGGTATTCGCGGTGTTGTGACGCCCGTCGGAACCATCAAGAGTAACGCCGTGTTGCTTGCCATAGGCCATAGCGCACGCGACACATTCGAGATGCTCCATCGTAAACGCGTTCCACTGGAGCAAAAACCGTTTCAGATGGGAGTGCGGATCGAACACCCGCAGGAGCTGGTCAATCGGGCCCAGTACGGGTCCCGACACCTGGAAGATCAGCTCGGAAATGCCGACTACTCGCTCGTCGCGCAGGGCCGAAACGACCTGTTTACATTTTGCATGTGCGCGGGAGGGTACATCATCCCAAGTGTGTCGACACCGGGCTATTTCTGCACCAACGGCATGAGCCTGTCGAAGCGGGACAGTTACTTCGCCAACAGCGGGCTGATGATGACTGTCCCGGTCGAGGAATTCGGTGGCGACCACCCTCTGGCCGGAATTCGGCTGCAGGAGCGCTACGAACAACTGGCCTACGAAGCAGGGGGTGGCGACTATCGGTGCCCTGTGCAGGGTGCGGCCGACTTCCTGGCCGGCAGGGTTTCCGCGGGGCCTCCGGAGTGCAGTTACCCTCGCGGCACGCGTTCGATGGCCCTCGACGCGGTTCTGCCCCCGATCGTGGCGGCCGCGGTGAGGGCGGGACTCCCCGCCATGGACCGGCGATGGCGCGGGCGGTTTGTGGACCACGCCGTGCTGGCAGGGCCCGAATCCCGCGGCAGTTCGCCGGTACGCATCGTCCGGGACGCGGAATCCCGCGAATCGCCGGTTTCCGGGCTGTATCCGGTCGGGGAGGGGGCCGGGTATGCGGGCGGAATTGTCAGCGCGGCCGTCGATGGCTTGAAGTCGGCCAAGTCGGTCATCGCCAGATTTGCGCCCCCGTAATGGAATTGCCGGGAACTTTCGAGCCGCCTGCCGCGTCTGGGTGTTGTGCGTCCGAAGTCCGTTGCGGGGCTTGACATCCGTATCCGGGCAAGCGAAGCTACTAGTTGAACGCGCGATTCTTCTTTTGGGGCCAGGTCATGCTCGATCTCATGTCCACCGATCGCCGGCACTTCATGAAGCACATGGCCGGCCTGACCGCGCTGGCAGCGAGCGGCTCGAACTTCGTAAGTGGCCTGCGGGCTGCGGAAAAAACGCTGAAAAAGTCGCACAAGAGCCTGATTGTGCTCTGGATGGGTGGCGGCCCCAGCACTATCGACCTCTGGGACCTCAAGCCCGGTCATGCCAACGGTGGCGAATTCAAGCCGATCGAGACAGCGGCCTCGGGCGTCCAAATCTGCGAGCATTTGCCGCAGCTGGCGAAGCAATTCCGGCACCTTTCGATCGTCCGGTCGATGAAAACCAGTGAAGGCGACCATGACCGCGGTACGCGGCTCATGATCACCGGTCGCGCTCCGAGCCCTGTGGTCCAATTTCCGGCCATCGGCTCCGTGATGGCCCATCAACTGACGCCCAAGGATCTCGACCTGCCGGGATTTGTCAGCATCGGCGGCACGGGGGCGCGAATCGGGCCGGGCTTCCTCGGGATGTCATTCGCCCCATTTACGATTCAGAATGCCGGCGCTCCGCCGGAAAACATCTCCACGCCAAACGGCCTGAACGCTTACAACATGAAACGTCGGGAAGAGCTCTTCAAGGATCTGGACCTGCGTGACAAAGAGTTCCTCCGACGGGGCGAGGCGGCCAAGGCGCACAACGAGATCTATGAAAAGGCGTTCAAACTCGTGTTCAGCGAGCGACGCAACGTCTTCGGCCTGGAGTCCAACGAAGACAAGGCCATGCTGGCGAAGTACGGCGACAACCCCTTCGGAAAGGGATGTCTTGTGGCCCGCAAACTCGTCGAAGCCGGTTGTGTCTGCGTCGAAGTCGATCTGGGTGGCTGGGACAATCACAATGGGATCTTTGCCGCTCTCAAGGGCCGGCTGCCCAACATGGACAAAGCGATGGCCGCTCTGACCGAAGATCTCTATAGCCGTGGCATTCTCAAAGATACCGTCGTGCTTTGGATGGGCGAGTTCGGCCGAACGCCAAAGATCAACCAGAATGGCGGTCGTGATCACTTCCCGGGAGCCTGGTCGGTTGTCGTCGGTGGCGGATCGATCAAGGGTGGCCAGGTGATCGGCTCCACCGAGGCAGACGGCATGAGCGTTCGCGACAACCCGGTGGGCGTCGGAGAGTTGTTCGCGACGGTCTACAAGGGGCTCGGGCTCGACCCGAATGTCCAGATTCGGGACAACCTCGGTCGGCCGACCGCCATTGCCGGCGACAACGTCAAGCCGATTGCCGGGCTGGTCTGATCGGGAGCAGTGTGAGTTTTTCCGGTCGGTGGGTTCTCGAAATCATCGACCGTTTTGTTTACATCTACTCGTATTGGAACAACTCATCACGCGATTGTTCCTCGCCATCCACGAGGATGCGGGCCGGGGGCAGGGCCCGGATGAATTGCCGACCGTAGCGTTTCGTTAGGACTCTCGGATCGAAAATAATGACCTGCCCTGAGTCGTCGCGGCTGCGGATCAGTCGGCCGAATCCCTGCTTCAATTTGATCGCCGCCTGCGGTACTTGATAGTCGAAAAACGGGCTGCCACCCGCAGACTTAATCGATTCAATGCGGGCTTCGACGATGGGGCGGTCCGGGACGGCAAAAGGCAATTTGGTGATCACGACTGTCTGGAGGGCATCGCCCGCGACATCGACCCCCTGCCAAAAGCTGTCGACGCCGAACAGGGTCGCCCGGGATGCCGACCGGAAATCTTCCAGCAACTGCGAGGAAGGCGCTCCCTCACCCTGGCAGAGCAGGGTAGTTCCGCGTTCCCTCAACAATTCGCGGAGTGCCGTCGCGGCCCGCCTTAAAAACCCGTACGACGTGAACAGTACGAACGCCCGGCCGTCACCCACAAAGTCAGGCAGCCGGCGAATCACCTCCGCCTCGTATTCCGCGGAAGTCGCACTCGGATCGGGCAGATCGGTGAACAGTCTTAACGTCGCCTGACGGGGAAAATCAAATGGACTCCCCACTTGCTGCGTCAGTGCGCTGGAGGCCCCAAGCCGACTTGTTGCATGCTGGAAGCCGCGGGAGCCCCCGGCTGTGAGCGTCGCACTGGTCAGAATGCAGGTTGCGTCACCGCCAAACAGTTCTTTTTCGAGGATCGCGCCCACCTCCACGGGCGCGCTGCAAAGCGCCATTCGCCTGACGCGTTCGCCCCGGCTCTCGACCCAGTAAACCTGGCCACGATCTTCCTGGGACAACCATTGTCGTAGCGACTGGTGAAGCCCGGCGAGCCGATCGGCGACCGACGTATACTCGATCTTTTCTTCGGCACTCCCGATTCCGTCAGCGACCCGGCGGACCGCGGCCGAGAGTTTGGAGAGTTCCTCACTCAGCGGGTCGCGGAATGCGTTGGCTTCGTACACCCGACCGTTGGGTGATTGTCGGGACGCGAACCAGTCGGCGACCTGGCCGAAGAACTGGTCCGCGGCATCGCGGGTCAGGTTGCATTGGCTCAGAGTCGCGTCGTCACCGCGCAAAGTCAGAAGCCCTTTCTGTTGACGGGGATGGAAAAGCTTTGAGAGAAAATACTCCACGCTACCCTGAGAAAAGCTGATCCCCAGATGATCGGCCGCGACGTCCTCGAGCGTGTGCGCCTCGTCGAAAATCGCGACCCGGTAGTCCGGAAGCAGCTTGATTCCCTGTCGACGAAGTGCAAGGTCGCTGAAAAACAGTGCGTGATTGACGATCAGGACCTGAGCCGAACTCGCCGCTCGTCGGGCCTTGAAGTAGAAGCACGAATCGTAACTCGCGCACTTGTTGCCGAGACAGTTCGAGGAGTCGCTTTCGACCAGATCCCAGACGAGCCGGTCCGGAACCATCGGAAGGTCCGTCCGCGAACCTTCTATCGTGGTCCGGGCCCACCGGTTGACCTCGAAAAGCTCCTGCGTCCTGCCCGGATCAGACAGCAAGCCCGTGTGTTTTTGGACGGCAATCCGCAGTCGCCGCTGGCTCAGGTAGTTCCCGCGGCCCTTCAGCAGGACTGCACGGAATGGGGGCAAACATTTGGCCAGGAGCGGCAGGTCTTTGCGGAGCAACTGCTCCTGCAGGTGAATCGTATGCGTCGATACGACAACGCGATTGTCGGGCGTTTCGTTTGCCGCCAGGAGGGCGGGAACGAGATATGCGAATGATTTACCGACGCCCGTGCCGGCTTCGACGAGAAGATGTCTGCAATCAGTTATGGCCCGGCCAACAGCTTGGGCCATTTCGAGTTGCTCGGGGCGTGGCTCATAGCCCGGCAGGATTTCAGCAATTTTCCCGCCGGGCCCGAGATAATCGGCGATAGTCATTGCGTAATTCTATCGCCCAAAACAATCGCCTCAGATCAGGCCGAGGTCGAATAGGGCGGAGATCTTTCTCCAGCACCACCACGCGCAGGTTTTCCATTGACAGTGGATCTTGACCTTCACCATCATGCCCGGAACCAGATTGGGATCGACTTCATTCAGTTCGACTTCGACCAAATAGTGCTGGCTTTGCGGTGGATTGACCCGCGGATCGGCGCCGGGTTTGACGGCCATGGGGCCACCGCCACGCTGCGTGAGCGCGTGCGGGATGTCCTTGGCGTCGGTTTCCGGGAGCTTCACGATGCGGCCGTAAGTGTAATCCGAACCACGTCCGTAAACGCGAATCGTTACGTCGAGCGGCTTGACGCGGATATCGTCCTGCAGGACTTTGAAATCGTCCGGCGCGATGGGGACGAGCACCTGCAGGCGGCTCGTGTCGCCGATGATGCAGAAGGGCATTGGCCGTTCTTTCTCCCATTCCTTGCCCACGTCCTCCTTGGTCGGGCCTTCCATGACTACGCCGGTCACCGGGGCCCGTACCTCCAGCAACGCCTTTTCCTGCTCCTGCAGTGTGCGCATTTTGGTGGCCTGTTCCTCGGCCAGATCGCGGTTGTAGACTCGCTCCGATTCGATTTGTTTCTTCTCTTCCGGGTCGATGACCGCGAGCAACTTTCGGGAAGCGGCATCGGATTTGCCGAGGTACACCGTGCGCTGCCGCTCCGCCGTCAGAATGTCCTTGGTGATCTTCAAGCTGCGGAACTTGGCGAGGAGCGTGCCTTCATAGACACGGTCGCCGTTGCGGACGTACAGCTTTTCCAGAATGGCCGTTTCGGGAACGGTGACTTTACCGAAACTCATGGCCTCGCGATCGAGTTGGACCAGTCCGTCCGTCCGGACCCGGCTGATCGGCAGAGGGACCAGGAAAAACGCGGCGACGAGCGCTGCGATTACCGTGCTCGTCACCGCTACGCGGTTGCGCTTCATGTCGGGCATTCTCCCCCGGCGAAAATACGACTTACCCATCCGGTAGAGCGGCCAGCCCACCATCGAGGCGAGGGCGGCAATCGCCAGCATGCCACTGACCACGCCGAGGTTCAGAGGCTTGAGCCAGCCGGACAGGAAGACCAGAATTCCGAAAGTCACGACCCAGCGGTAGATGTACGCGACCACCGCGTACACGATGAACAACGCCTGGCGGGTCGGATCCATGTACGGCTCGGGCTGGACCTCGATGCCCAGGCACGTTTCGCACCACAGGTTTTTGAGCAAGCGGTTGGCCCGGTCTCGCAGGTTGGGAATTTCCAGCCAGTCAGCCAGCATGTAGTATCCGTCGAACCGCATCAGCGGATTCGCATTGAATACGACGGTACTGAACGAGCAGAGCACCATCACGCATAGCGCAACGTTGTTTACGAACGGGCGACCCGGCGTATACCACCAGACCCAGGTTGCCAGCGCGGCAATGACGAGTTCGACGTAGATTCCTGCGAAGCTGATCGCGATCCGCTTCCACTTGCTCGGGATGGTCCACGAGTCGGAGACGTTGCAATAGAGGCACGGTGACAGACATAAGAACAGCGCGCCCATCTCGTGGCACTCGCCACCGTACGCCTTGCAACTCAATCCGTGGCCGAACTCGTGGATGACCTTAACGATGCCCAGTGCGATCCACATGTACAGGAGCGTATTCCAGCGAAAGAACTCCTGGTAGTTCGGCAACTTCTCGTAAAAGGTGTTGTAGTGCGTGACGACGAGGCCGATGGCCGACAGCATCAATCCGACTGTCACCGCGAAAAACGTCCAAGTGAAGATCCACTTGGTGTACTTCACCATCCAGCCGAGTAGTTTGTCCGGGTCGAAGACCGGCAGCTTTATGTAGAGGATGTTCGTCCAAGTCGCGATCTTCTGAAGCCGAAGCTGTTTGCGACGCTTGGTGAACAGTTCCTTGCCGGCCTGAGGAGTCTCGTGCTGAACGAGGCCCGCCTGGAGGAGTTGCTGTGCAAACGCTTCGAGGTCTTCCAACGTCAGCCGGTGCGGGCGAAAAGTCGCCTCAAATCCCTTCTGGATCTGTTCAAGGGTGTGAGTACCGTCGAACATGTCGACGACGTAATACTCCTGATCGTTGAAACGGTAATACTTCATGCACACGGGGTCTTTGACCACGTAGCACGTTTTGCCTTCGTATTTTTGGGGCGTGATGTTCAGGTCCGGCCGGGCGCGGAGCCGGACCATCTTGCGGCGTTCGAGTTCCGCGATCATCGCCATAGGTGCACGTCCGGGAGCAGGCTCAGGGGCAGGGCGTCGGGAGAATTACTGGGGCGGAATCACCAGGGTGGTTGAGTCGCCGGGCAGAAGCGGCATGCCGGGATTCGGAATCTCAGCCATGATCCGAACCTTGCGGTCGGTCGAATCGACGGACTGGTCGAGGTTGGTGATCGTGGCGAGGTACTGCTTCTCAAGGTCGGCCTTATCCGGGCGAGCAAAGATAAGCACACGATGGTCTGCGGTCCCGACGGCTAGGAAGCCCTCGCCGGAAAGCGCCGCACACGTCGCGGCCGAATTGCCAACTGCCAGTCGCACGCGGAGATAACCGCGACCACCGGCGACCGTCGGAAGCTTGTAAATGCTCAGTGGGTTGTCGGCCGTGCCGCCAGCGACCACCATGGAGGCGTCAGTCGAAAACAGCGCGAACCCGGAGAACTGCGATGAATCACTCGGGGCATTGAGGACGGCATCCGTGCGTCCGTCGTAGATCCCGCGAACTTGTAGTGAGCGATCCGAATCGAAGATGACCCTTTGGCCGTCCGGGCTGACGCCGAGTACGTCGACATTACCAGATCGGTTATCGATCGTGCTGATTCGCTTAGCGCCCGTTTCGCCGAGATCCCAGACTTTCATCGTCCGGTCCCGAGCCACCGTGACGAGTCGGGATTGCGGAGTGAACTGGATCGAGGATATCGGGCCGCGGTGTTCGGTGGCGATTCGGTACAATTGCTTGCCCGTACCAATGTCCCACAGAGATACTTCCTTGTCGTCGGCCGTGGCCGCAAACTGTCCGTTCGGGCTGAAGGCAACGCTATTGATCTTTCCGCGGTGCCGGGGGGATAGCTTCTTCACCGCATCGGTATCGTTCAGTTTGTCCAGGTCGAGCAACATCGGCTGACCGTCGTCGCCACCGAAAATCGCGAGATTTGTCGACGCCTTGGAAGACGTTGTCGCGACGGCTCGGATTGGCGTTTCCGCGGAATACATGTACTTCTGGAACTTAGTCGAACGATCCCAAACGCGGAGGGTCCGGTCTTCGCTCACGGAGACAATAGACGGTTTGGCACGATCCTTGGTCACAGCAACGCCGGTGACGTTGCTCATATGTCCGATCAATTCGAGCTGTGGACTCAATTGGGCAGCCGGCTCGACAATGGCCGTCTTGCCGCGAGCGCTCGGCAGCCAGGGCAAATACTGCACTCCAACCATGCCCTCGATCCGGAGAGTGTCGAGATTCTGAATCAGCATGACGGGCGACAGTTCTTTGACCGCTTCGCCCGGTTGGACGTAAATCGTCTTGATGATGCCACTGATCGAAGCGCGGAGTTCGTGTTCTGCCACGGTGACTCGCGCGATATTGAGCGATTCAATTGCCTTGTCACGCGACCCTTTGGCTTCCGCGTGCTGTTTGACGGCTGCGGCCCACTCCTGCTCGGCCTTATACACTTCAACCTTTGCGCCGGCTCCACCGGCCTGCAGGCTCCGGTAGACATCGAAAGTGGCCTTGGCCTTTTCGGCAACCGTAATCGCCGCCGTCAGCATGTCATCGCCGGCAGCTTTGTCGGTAATCGCCGCATTGAGCTTGGCCTGAGCGATGTTGTCATCCAAAAGTGCAACAAGGTCGCCGGCTGCGACACGATCACCAATCCGGAGTTTGCGATACTGCTTCTTGGTCGTCGGGCTGACCCAAAGGTCCTTCGGATTGACTGTTTCGCCGGGCCGGATTTCCGTACAGGCCTGCCAGAGTACGCCGTTGTTCTTGGTCGGGACGTTTTCGGTGTACGGCAGTGTGATTTGTGCCCCCGTTACTACGATCGGGTCGGCCTGAGCCGTTGTCGGCACGACCGGCCTGGCGGATTTCGGAGCTTCTTCGGGCGGAAAAAGCGGGTTGCCGATGTTGATGGCAGCCTTGGCTGCCGACTTGTCTTGGGCCGCGACGGGAGTCCCGGGATTGCCCGAAAGGCGGGCATCGCAGGCGGTGATCGCCAGGGAAAGGGCGCCAGTACCCAGCACAGCGGCCCATCGGTTCCGGTTCATTGCAAGTCCTCTCTCAGCAGTCACCAGCAGCGATGAAGTACGTTAGGTATGCGCCCACCCGTTGTCGGCGAGACAGGGCGGGGCAGGCCCGATGCCTGAACGGGCACCGAGCGCGTTGGTTACGACCTAGAACCAGAAGACGACCTTCTCGTACAGGAATTCCCAGAGCCCATAAAAGAGGGAGTAGCCCATCCGGTGGTTGCCGCAACGGACTTTGCACCGGACTTCGACGCCGGTCACCAGCAGATCGGGCGGGATGCGGTAGGCCTCGGGAATCTCCGGATCGTCCAAACTGACATACGCAATGACCACGGGCGACTGTTCGTTGTGGTCGTCCTTGTTCTGAACGGCTTCGCCGGCAATCCGGCTCTTGTAGAGGACACCCTTGAAGACCGAGGTCGGGTGCGAAGTCACGAGCAGATCGACCTGAAGTTTGGGGTCCGCAACAGTCGGGTCGAACGCACGCAGTACCTGATTGATGTGCTTCTGCGGTATCTTCAGTTCCAGTTCCCATGGGCCGTTCTTGTCACCCAAGCGAACCATCGGCTCATTGGGTCGGATGTACTTATTCAGGTGCTGCTCGAGGAAGTCAGCGTCGAGCACGGTCCATTGCGGTTCGTGGGTCGACGCTTCGGAGTTGTTGAACTTCGGAGCCTGCACGTAGAAGTAGCCGGGCCGGCTGGGGTCGGCATTGTTGATCTTTACAAGCTGATCGCGTTCCCGAGTCTTGGCGCGGGCGATCGAGAGTTGTTGCTCGCGTTCGCCGACGAGTTTGACCCGCTGGACCGGGTCCTTCTGGTCGCCGAGTTGCTGATTGATGCCTTGCGCAGCGTTCTCAGCCGTCTTAATCTCCTCGGACAGGCCGCGGAGCGTCGATTCGAGTTGTTGATCGTAAACCAGTGCAATCTGATGCCCCGCGTCGAAGCTCGCGTTGCGCGAAATCAGGAACTCTTTGACGATACCTTCGTGAGACGCGTATACCTTTTGCCGTTCGGTCGGAAGCAATTGGCCGGCCGAGTCCAGCTTCAGCGGATATGGGATAACAAACATGGACGCGACCAAAAGCGTGACGCCGGCCACGGCTGCATACATGATCGCTTTTGTCTTGCCCCCGAGGCCCTGTTGCACCTTGGCGACGGGCAACCACATCCATTTGAGCGGGATCTTTTCGAGTTCGACCGCGTTGTAAAGCGCGCTGGTGGCGTGTTTGCCCACCACATCGAGCCTGGAGATCAGCGCTTCGGTGTTGGCCGGCGGATCGAAGCTTTCCATCAGCAGAGCCGAACGGGTTACGCTCGGGAGGTCCTTTTGCCGCTCGTCGCGGAGTGGCTGGAGAACCAGGAACTTGCTATTCGCCTCGGCAAGATACTCGTCGAGCGCCTCGAGCACGTCGGGCGGCAGTGAGTCGTCCTTTGTGCCCTGGAAGACGAGCTTTTCACCCCATTTGATCACCTTGTCGCACAGGGACTTCATCAGGATGATCAGGTTCGACCGCTTTTCGACGACATCGGATCCGCTAACGGATTCGATGCGTGCCTTCCGGTCGGCCACCACCGCGACGCTGAGCCGGTCGCATCCGATAAGCCTTCGGCCTTCATTGGCGATCGAGTAGGCGACGCGAGTCGGATCGAGACTCGAGTGGATTTCGCGGGCAAAACTCTCTACCTGGGCCCAAAGCTGCTCCTGGCCGACGAGTTTCCGCCCAGTCTGGTTGCGGAGAAACTGGGCCGCGTAGCCGGCCATCTGAACGAGGTAGTTCAGGAACGTCCGCTGCATACGGGCGTCGTAACGGGATTCGGTCCAGAGTTCGAGGAGGCCCGTGCTTTCCTTCTCCATCTGCACGGGGACGAGCAGACAGAAATATTCGGTCGGGTTGCCGGCCGGCAGGCCTTCGAGGATACCCGATGTGCCGTAGGGCTCGAGGAGCATCGGCCGGCCCATCTGGAAAGCCTGGCGGAGCAACTCGTTGTGGCTCTGGCGGCCGTTCTTGTGGCGGTCGAGGCCAACGTTTTCGATGTTGATCTGGCACTGAAGCTGGAGGAAACCCTGCGGGGTCCGCAGCCAGACAGCGCCGGCGGGGCTGTCGATGCCGCCGATGACCTTGTTCAGGAAATCCTGAAAGAACTCTGTCGGCGCCAAGTCGGAACCGGCAAGGCGAGCAACCTCTTCAAAGGCCTCGTCAATCTTGCGGGACGCCTTTTGCGCTTGTTCCGGGGACAGGGTGCCCGTGCCTGGTTGTGGACTCACCGGACCACCTCGTAAGTTGAGCGAACTGACCAGTTTAAACTATGCAGCGGCCGCAGTGCCGCAAGGCATCG
>JAIBBI010000113.1 GCA_019694755.1 Gemmataceae bacterium | reverse complement strand
CCCGATGTACGTACTACACGCGCCACTCGGCGAACTCGTGTTGCACTTGTGGCCCGTCGCAATCCCGGCACCCGCGCCGGAATGATGCCGGTCGAGCCAATGGGCATGGCCGTCCGCTCTGCGCGCTGGGCCGACGGCGCGCCGGCCATCGTCGGCCCGCTCGACGGTGCGGGGCTCGACCTGCTCGTCGACAAACCCGGCGAGCGCGTTCTGGAACTTGACTGGTCCGCCGCGTTGCGACCCGCGCCGGGGGGCCTGCTCTGCGAGTTGCGCTGGCCCGGCGCACCCATCGCCACAATGGAATTCGACCTGCCGGCCGACTGGCAACCGGTCGCCCCGGCCGATAGCGCGCTCATCGCCGGGCCGCGACCCGGGTCCGCGACCGACCGCCGGCTGTGGACCATCAACGGCGGCGGGCTCGACAGTATTCCGCTGCTGCTCATCCGGGTCGACTCGGCCGCGCCGCTCGTGGTGGCCCGACACCACACGCAACTGGACGCCGGGCCGGCGTGGGTCGAAGTAAATTGTGCCGTCACAATCGAAGCGCGGGGCCGGTTCCGCGAATTGATCGTTGAGGGCGATCTGCCAATCGCCGACGTGACCGGGGACAAGCTGGCGCGTTGGGAGGCGCGGGGCCGACAAACGATTCTGACCTTCCGCGAGCCGGTCGACAGCACACTCATCGAGATCCGCGGCACGATGACCCCGACAGATGATCGGACGATCGTCGTGCCCGACTGGCGCGTGCGCGGGGCGATCGTCGCCGGCGAAACGATCGAAGTCAAGGTGCCGCCCGCGCTTTCACTGGGCGACTGGAACAGCGGCGCGTTCGCGGTGACGGAGTCGCGGTTCACGCCGGCCGGGCGGCAGACGGTGACGCTGCAATCGGCGTGGCACACGGCCGCGGGAGGTCGGCCGAGCTTTCGTGTCGGGCCGGCGGGAAGTATGCCCGATGTCGTCGAGAAGTCGCACTGGCAGATCGAGCCCGACCGCCAATCGCTTCGGGTCGATTGGTCACTCCGGCCGAATCGCGGGTCGCTTGCGAATTGGGCGGTAGCGCTGCCGGCCGGTTGGAAGGTCGACACGGTGGAGTGCGCCGGGCATGAGACGCGGAGTACGCAGAAGTCCGCGGCCGGGAAGACGACCTGGACCATCGAGTTCGATCCGCCCCTGCCGACGGGCAGGCCGACCGCGCTGTCGGCGAGTCTGCATGCCGGGCCACCCCGGACCACGCAGCCACTCCCCGAACTTGCCCCGGCGGCATCCCGCAGCCGGATCGCCGAGTTGAACATCAAGCTGTCGCCGGTGCTCGAAGTTCGCGGCCTGCCCGCGCCGCTGTCGCGGAGCCTACCTGAAATCGTGGGCCCGAGCGCTGAGCCCGCGCCTGACGCCCGGCTGGCGTTTCCCAACGGCACGGTCGAGGGGTCGCTTCTGGTGCGCTTCCGGCCGGTGCGACTCGATGCCGACGTTGCGACCACCGTCCGCGTCGAGCGCGACCACTTCGCCGTCCGCGACGTGGCGACGGTGACGCCGGTCGGCCCGCCGACGGAGTCGCTCTGGCTCTGGTCGGCCAGTGACGACGGTCACTCGGTGGCCTGGCAGACAACGCCGCGCCAGCGGGACGTGCAGCGGATCGACCCCGCGCTCCGCGTCGCGCAGTTGCTCGCGGCGCGCTCACCGGTCTCGGCCGCGCTCGCGGCGATTCCGGGTACCGCCGTCCGAGTGTCGTTCGACCGGCCGATCGCCGATCGCGTGCGTATCGAGCGCGAGTTGCAGCAACGGGCCGTGAATTCACTTGCACTCCCACAATGGCATGTCCTCGGGGCCCGCGAGTCGCGCCCCGCTGTCACGCTCGTCGACCCAACCGCGGCGGCGGAGCTATCGACATCTCCCGAGCGGGCTCGCGTCCACCGGGTGACTCCTGCCTCGCCCGAAGTTCACCTCGACGACGTCCGCATGGACGTGATCGGCGAAGGCGATCAATTGCAATGCACCTTCCGCGCGGTGTTCGGTGTGGCGCAACCGGGTCGGCTGGCGTACGAGTTGCCGGCCGGCGCGACGCTTCTTGAGGCGAAAGTCGGGGGACGGGTCGTGCCCACCGATCCACGCGGCCTGCCGGTGCCCGACGACGCGCCGGGCCACGGATTGTCGCTGACATACCGCCTGCCCGTGAACTACGGCTGGCTCCTCGGTCAACTCAGTGCGCCGCCGCCCCGCTTCGGTTCGGGTGACGCCCCGGTGCCCGCATATCAATGGCGGCTCCATCAACGATCGATCGTGTCGGGCAGCGGCGAGTCAGTGTGGGTGGTCAGCGTGACGCGGCTGATCGGCGCTTGCCTCGCCCTCGCGCTCGTGCTGACCGGAGTGTTCATCGGACTTCGGCCGCGACGTGGCGTGGTGCCTCGACCCGTACTCGTACCCACGCTCCTGCTCGCGCTCGTGTGGCCCGGATTCGCCGGCGGCCCGGAACCGACCACGGTGTACATAGTCGCGACGGCCGACGGCGAAACGGCCTACGCCCCGCGCGAACTGCTTGACCGACTGGCGGCGTTGGCCCGCCCCCTGCCGGGCGCGACAGCGGTGGTCACTGTGGCCGACTACGCGGCCACCGTCGAGGCGAACGCCGTGCGTGTCGTGGGCCGGGTCACCGTCCACGCGCTGGCCGCCGACGCGCGGGCCGATTGGCCGGTGGGCGGCGCGCTCGACGATGTCCGCGTCGACGGGCAGCCGGCGTTCCCCGTGATTGAAGGTGAGCGGCTGCGGCTCACGTTCGCGAAGCCCGGCCCGCACGAAGTCGAAATCCGGTTCACGGTGCCCGTCGCGGTAACGGCCGGGGAATGCTCGGCCCGCTGGCCGGGGCCGGACGTTTGGTCGGCAACGCTCGACGCGAAGCTGCCGGCCGGCGCGAACTGGACAGTGCCACCACCGGCGCGCGGCACGATGACGATGTTGGCGGACCGCATCACGGCCGACCTCGGTCGTTCGGCCGGCGTGACCCTGCGGTGGCGCGCGGCCGAGGCACCGCCCGTCGCCGTCACGCGCTGGCGAGCCGGCTGGATCTGGGATCTGGCCCGCCCGGCCGCCCGACTCGACGGCATCATCCGCGGCACGATTGCACCCGGCGCGGCGCGCGACCTTGTGGTCACGTTGCCCGCGACCGTCGAGCCGATCGCCGTGCAGTCACTCGAAGGTCAGCCACTCGCCGACTGGAGTATGAAAGAGCGCAAGCTGACGGTTCGGTTCGCGGTGGATGCCGTCGGCCCGGTGATCCTTGCCGTGAAAGCCGTGCCGCGAAGCCCGCTCGTCGCGGAGGCCGCGCTGCCGGTGCCGGTCGTCGCCGGGGCAGAGATGGCATGGGCCTGGCACGCGCCGGTCGGAGACGTGGCGGCTGGCGCGACCACGGGTGTCACGCCCATCGACCCCGAGCAGTTCATCGCCGACTACTGGGGGACGCCGCGGGGCGATGCGCCGCCGATGCCGACCCGGGCCTATCAGAAGACTACGGGCGCGGTGCAGATCCGCATTGCCCGGCCGACGAACGCCGCCTGGCGCGGGACCGCGGACATTCACTGGCGGCTGTCACCACGCCGGGTTGAGTTGACGGCGACGGCCGACTTGAACGTGGAACACGCACCGCAGGCGATGCTGGCGTGGGACTTGCCGGCCGGGCTCACGGTGAATGCCGTCGCCGGCCCACACGTGATCGATTGGTCACGGTCGGAGCAGCGGCTGTTTGTTTGGTTCGATCGGCCGCTCGCCGCAGCGCAAGTAGCGGTCTACGCGACCGCGCCGCGCGGCCCCGAGCAGGCACGGTGGGATGTGCCCACGGTGAGACTCGTCGACGCCGGCCCGAAGACGACGGTCCGCCTCATGCTGCGGCCGGGCTGGGAACTGCTACCGCTTTTGGCACAGAACCTGACGCCGATCGCCGACCCGGCGGGCATGACCGGCGGCACCTTCCGCGTCGATCGGGCGGATTACAAACTCGCAGTACAGGCCCGGCCCAGTGCGCCGGCGATGGAGTGGCGGGCCCGGACCCATATCAATCATGAAGCGGACCGCTGGTCGGCCGCGACGACGATCGAAGCCAAGGCCCGGCGCGGCGACGTGCGCAGCTTCGGGCTGCGGGTCCGGGCGGCGGCGGGGGATGATGTGGTCATCGACGCGCCGGGTGCAACGGTGATCGAGCGTCCCGTGGCGTTCGGGATCCGCAGTTGGCGGATTGAGGTGCCGCCCGGGGCCGGCGACGCGTTTACGATGTCCATTCGGGCCGCAGGGCGCGGGCCGACCTGGGCGGTGCCGCTGCCGGTGATCGACATGAGCGAGCAGAAGCCCGCGCTCGTCGAACACCGGATCACGACGGGGCGGCGCGTCGCCGTCCGCGACGAAGCGGGCTTGACGCCGGATGCCGACGGGTGGAAAGTCACGGCGGACGATGCCCGCCTGACCGTGGAATAACCGCAGCGCGGACCGAATCCATTGTGGAGTGAGTGCGAATGTTTTCCCTGCTGGCGACCGTCCTGCTCGCCCCCGCCGCCCCGATGCACAGCACCCGCACTGAAGTGTCGGCCAAGGCGTTTCGTGAGCCGGCCAACGCCGACCTCGTCGTCGTGCAGTTCGAGTTTACAGACGGTAAGACGATGCTCACCGTGCCCGGCTTCTGGGACGGCGGCGAAGTGTGGAAGGCCCGCGTCCGCCTCGCGCCGGGCAACTGGCAGTATCTCGTCACGACCAAGCCGAACGTCGCGGGCCTCGAAGGAGCGACCGGCAGCGTGACGGTCACCGACACGCCGCGCAGCGAGTTCGATCGCCGGGGGCCGGTGAAGGTTGCGCCCTCGGGCACGCATTTCGTGTACGGCGACGGCACGCCGTTCTTCTGGCTCGGCGACACGTGCTGGAACGGCCCGCTGATGTCGACCCCGGCCGACTGGCAGCATTACCTCACGACCCGGCAGCGGCAGCGGTTCAGCGTCGTGCAGTTCGTACTCACCGCGCCGTGGCGGGGTGCGCCGACTGACCTCGATACCCGCCAGGCGTTTACCCGCCGCGAGCGCATCGAGATCGAACCCGAATTCTTCCGCCGGGTCGATGAGAAAATGGACTCGATCAACGCCCGCGGCCTGCTCGCCGCGCCGGTGATGCTGTGGGCCGCGGAGGGCGGGCAGAACCCCGGCTGGGGCCTGTCCACAGATCAGGCGGTGTTCGTCGCCCGATACATCCATGCCCGCTATCACGCTCACGACGTCGCCTGGCTTCTGGGCGGCGACGGGCTTTATGACGGACCCGAGGTGGTCGAGCGCTGGAGCACCATCGGCCGATCGGTGTTCGGCGACAAGCCGGAGAACCTCGTGACGCTGCACCCTGGCGAGATGCACTGGCCCTTCGAGAAGTACCGCGCCGAGAAGTGGCTGGGCTTCTGCGGCTACCAGACCGGCCACAATGAGACCGACACGACGCTGGCCTGGACACACTCGGGCGCGCCGGCAAAGAACTGGAAGGCGACGCCGACGAAACCGGTGCTGAACCTGGAGCCGGTGTTCGAGGGCCGGTCGGCGGGCGAGACCAAGCCGCCGGTGATGGACTTTGCCATGCGGCGGACGCTCTGGTGGAGCCTGCTCAGCACGCCGGTCGCCGGGATCACGACCGGGTCGCAGGGCGTGTGGAGCTGGCAGACGGTGCCGGGCCTGCCGCGCGGTTACTTCGAGAGCGGCTTCGCCCCGGTCTGGCACACGGCGACCGACCGGCCGGGCGCAAGGCAACTCAAGATGATGCGCGACTTCCTCGACACGCTGCCGTGGACGGAGTTCCGCCCCGCGCAGGAGTTGCTGGCGAATCAGCCAGGCGCGCGCATCCCCGAGCGGTTCATCAGCGTGTCGGCCTGCGACAAGTTCGTCCTGGCATACATCCCCGAGGGCGGAAAGATCGAACTGAAGCCGGAAGTGATCGTCGCGGGCGCGACTGCAAGCTGGTACGACCCGCGCACCGGCAAACGCACCGACCCGCAACCGGCCACCGTGACGATGACAACACCCGACGCGAAGGACTGGGTACTGGTGATCGGGCGGAAGTAGGAAGCCACAGAGGGCACAGAGGAAAAGGAGAAGAAGGAAGACATTTGCCGCCGAGAGCGCTGAGAGAGTGAGAAGAGGCAGAATAGAAGGAACCAGTTGGCCCAATTTGAACGCGGATGATCGCGCTTTCGAACTTGGCTTCGTTTGAAAGTCCTGGTTGCCCTCTTCCTGCTTTTCCTCTCGTTCTTCTCTGTGCTCTCTGTGGCTCTGTCTTTTGTCTTTCTTACCCACACTCTCGGCGTCCTCGGCGGCCAACCCGTTTACACCCCGCCGGCGTTTACCCCGACGTGGACGTGCGGGGAGCCGCGGAACCATTAGGCGATTCGCGGGTCATCTACCTTCCTGTTGTCCCCGACGCCGAGGCTCATTGGGGAATCATCACCGCCATGTGAAAACGTCAGCCACTCTCAGTGGCGCGCCAAGGATGACGGTACAGGTGATGACTCCTTGCGAGCCATTGATACCCGGGATTGCTTCACCGGGTCGCATCGATTTGGCTGATGGTAATTGGCATGCGGCCTCCTTCTGGCTCCCGCCAGGCATGTAACAAGGAGAATTGTTGTTTCGCAACATTACAGACGCCCTTTGTTCCTAACCTGTTGAAAACTCTGGGACTTACGGGGCCCGGGGATTTGTTTTCAGTCGTTGAGGCACCCCGTTGGGAACGAACGGGACGCTTCGATGAATCAATGTTCCACGCGCCGCAGGTCGCGGTTGAATCCTCCGTGATCGGCCACTATAGGGCGGGTTCCGATTTTTCTCCGGGGGGCGCGCCCGGCCGGGCGATGGCCATGGTTCCGTTTCTCGTCCTGAGCCTTGCGCTGGGGGTCGGCCAGACCGAGAGTCCGGCCGGCGAGCCTGCTGCCGCGCCGCCGGCCAGTCCGGACCGGTGGGCCGTCATGCAGTCGCTGCAGGGCACCTACCCCGGCTGGCTGCTCGACGGCAACCGCCTCCGGGTCTCGGGTTGGACCAACGGTTCGTACACGGCTAGCACCGCCGCCCGCGACAATCTGCCGCTCGGGCTCAACTACCGCGCCAACGAGTTTCTTCTGCAGCAGAACTGGCTGCGATTCGAACGCACCGTCGTCACGACTGAAACCACGGAGCCCACGTTCGGCTTCCGGGTCGATGCGATCCTGCCCGGCACCGATTACCGGTTTACGCTGCCACGCGGGCTCTGGAACAGTCAATTGACCGCGAACAACGGCGAACCCGCAACGTACGGCGTCGATCCGGTGCAGTATTATCTCGAGGCGTACTTTCCGACGATCGGCGCGGGGCTGGACCTCAAACTCGGCCGGACGTTCTGCCAGTTCGGCGTTGAGACCATCGACGCGGTGTCAAACCAACTGGCGTCGCACTCTTACTCGTTCTTCTACAACCCGTTCACCAACACCGGGCTGATCGCGACGCAACAACTTTCGAGCACGTGGACTGTGCAGGTCGGCGCGGTGCTTGGCCCCGATGTGGTCATCGACCCGGCCGCCAGCCCGTACGGCATGTTCAGCGTGAAGTGGGCCCCGCCGGGCGGGCGCGACACGATCTACATCGCCGGCCTGCTCGGCTCCGGGCGGTACGATGTCGCACAGCAGTTCAACAACCCGAACGTCGTTGATTTCATCTACACCCACGTGCTCGACCCGGCGACGAATTACACGCTCGAAGCCGTCATCGGGTACGAGGACAATGTCCCGGGCATCGGCACCGCGACGTGGTACGGCGTCGTCAACTATCTGACGCGCACGCTTTCGCCCCGGCTGACAGGCACGACGCGCGTCGAGTTCTTCGACGACGTCGACGGCAACCGCACGGGCTTCGAGGGCGTGTACACGGCCGTGACGGCCGGACTGCGGTTCGAGCCGCGGCCCGGGTTCATCATCCGGCCCGAGTTGCGGTTCGACTACAACTTCGAGTCGAAACCGTTTGAAGACAAACACGGAATGGGAACGGCCACCACTGACTTCATCGTACGGTGGTAGAGCCGCGGGAATTCAGGGAGGGAACGCTCATGAAACTGCTCGTGTCACTCGTCGCGACGGCCGCGCTCGCAGGTCTCGCGGTCGCGGCCGACGCGCCGAATCCACCGGTCACGATCGTGCTCGGTCCGCGGCAGAGTCAGGCCACGCCCTCGCGCGCGGGTTTCGCCCACACCGGCGGTGGCAACATCGACGTAGCGCAGCCGAGCCCCGATACGCTCGTCGTCACCATGTCCGGCGTGGCCGTCGCAGGGGCACACCCGGCTCTGCACTCCACTGCCGCGATGTGCTTTGAACTCGATCAGACATTCGACGTGGTGTTCGCCCAACCGGGAACTCGCGGCAAACTGACCATCGAGGGGAAGACTGTCGGCGCACTCCGCAGCCACGCGCATGGCGGCGGCTCGGCGCAGGTCGGCCCGGGCGTCGCGACGCTCCTCTGCGGGCCGTCGGCGATCGCCACGCTGGCCACCACGCCCCACGCCGTCGCCTGCGGCCAGAACCAGACCATCAACGACCGCACGGGGCCGACCGTGCTCCTGCTCTCGGCCTCGCGGCTGACGCTCCACCAGACCTTCAGTGTGTCGGCGGCGCACCCGACCAACATCTGGTGGTGCAAGGCGGCGTCGAGCGAGTTCGCGCCCGACCCCGCGCTGAACCCGCTGTGGATCAGCTACCGCGAGCCGTTTCACGGGGTGGGGAAGAAGGAGTTCGGCTTCCAGGTGACGATCCGCGTCGAGCCGGAAAACGGATCGGGGAAGTAACTCAGACCGTCACGTTGGTACACGGGATCTTGCGGTCGATGCGCTTGAGCAGGCCGGCGAGGACCTTGCCCGGCCCGAGTTCGTAAAACTGGCCGACGCCCGAGGCGAGCAGGCCGCGGAGCGACTCCTCCATCTTCACCGGCGAGAGGACCTGGCGCACGAGCAGGTCGCGCAATTCGGCCGCGCTGGTGTGCGGCTTGGCATCGACGTTCGACCAGACCGGCACTTTCGGGTCCGAGAGTTTCGCCTCCGCGAGAGCCTTGGCCAACTCTTCGTCCGCGGGCTTCATGATGTCGGTGTGAAACGCACCGGCGACGGTCAGGCGCATCAATCGGAAGCCCTTTTCCTCCGCAATCTTCTCCGCCGTGTCGAGCCCGACCTTGGTCCCGGAGATGACCGTGTTGCCCGGGCAGAGCAGGTTCGCGACTTGGATAATGCTGCCGCTGGCGGCCCGCGCGGCGGCACACAATTCTTCGACTTCGGCGACCGTCGGGCCGATCACGCTGGCCATGCCGCTGGGGGTCGCCTCAGCCGCGGCCTGCATGGCCCGGCCGCGCGCCTGCACGACCTTCAACCCATCGGCGAACGGCAGAGCGCCGGCAAAAGTCAGCGCGGTGTATTCACCCAGGCTGAGGCCCGCCGTCGCGGTCACGGTGTCGACCACCGCGGGCTGCTCGTTCTTGAGCAACTCCAGCGCGGCGAGCCCGGCGACGTACAGCGCGGGTTGCGACACGTCGGTGGCGTTCAGCTTCTCGGCCGGGCCGGTGGTGCAGACCGCGAGCAGGTCATAACCCAGCACGCCGGTCGCCTCGTCGAACAACGCCTTGGCCGCAGGAAGTTTGGCACACACATCGGCAGCCATGCCGACAACCTGAGCGCCCTGACCGGGAAAGAGAAAAGCCGCTGCCATCGCAACACTCCGTGTTGAGTTAAAAGTTCGAAGTTATTAGTGCAAAGTTAAGAACCGGAGGCGGGAGCCTCGGGAGCGCAGCGAACCAGCATCGGTGACTTGATACCGGTTTGCAACTTTTAACTTTTAACTTCTAGTCTTCGTCGCCCGTGGTGGGTACGCCTTCGAGGACCTCGACGATCTTATCGTTGAGGCCGGTGCGGGCATATTGGGCGGCAACGTTGAGGGCGTTGGTGATGGCCCGTTCGCCGCTCGACCCGTGACAGATGATGCAGATACCATCGATGCCCAGCAGCGGCGCGCCGCCGTAGGCCGCGTAGTCGTGCTTGTGGATGAGGTCGGCGATGGCCTTGTGGGCGATCTGCTTCTCGACAGAGAGAGCGGCGAGGACTTCGTGGGCGACGAGCTTCATGACGAAGTCGAAGACGCCCTCGCAGACCTTAAGAATCACGTTGCCGAGGAAGCCCTCGGTGATGACGACATCGCACGCGCCGCGGTGGATATCCCGGCCCTCGATGTTGCCGATGAAGCGTTCCTTGAGCGTACTGCCGTTGAAGAGAGCGTGGGTCTCGCGGGCCAGCTCGTTGCCCTTGGAGTCTTCGGTGCCGACGTTCATGAGCCCGACGGACGGGTGCTCGCGGCCGAGGATGTGTTTGGCGAAGATGCTGCCCATCACGCCGTAGGCGAACAGGTCGCGCGACTTCGGGGCGACGTTGGCCCCGACGTCGATGATGACGCACGGTCCGCGGAGCGTGGGCATCACGGTGGCGATGCCGGGCCGGCGGACGCCCTTGAGGAATCGGCGGAGCCGGAGGCCGCCGGCGACCATCGCGCCGGTGTTGCCCGCACTGACGATGGCGTCGACCTTCTTCTCGGCGAGGAGCTGCCAGGTGCGGCTGATGGAGTTGTCGGGCTTCTTGCGGATGCCGTCGACGGGCGAGTCGTCCATGGTGACGACCTGCGTGCAGTGAAACAGCGAGAGCCGGTCACCGAGGTGCCCGCCCGCCGCCGTCACGGCCGCTTCGATCTGCTCGCGGTCACCCACGAGGGTGACGTGGAGATCGGGCTGCGCCGCCACGGCGCGGACCGCTCCCGCCACGATCGGGCCGGGCGCATGATCGCCCCCCATCGCGTCCAGCGCGAGCCGCATGAGTTACTCCTCCGTGGCTTCTTTCAATTCGACCGCTTCACGCCGCTGGGTGTTGGACCAGCCGCAGTTGCTGCAGACCGTGTGGGGCAGCGCGACGGTGCCGCAACGGTTGCAGTACTGGACCTGGCGGGCATGCGCGTGGTGGTGACTGCGGCGCATCCCCTTTTTGGATCGGGACGTACGTCGCTTTGGTACGGCCATGACGAGTTCGCCTTTGCTTCCGGGTCGGACGGTTTACAAGATAGACATGATACGAAGAATGTGCCGCACGTCCACCCGCCGGGCCGGGGGCTTCCCGACCTGTAAGCATGAACAGTAGCACATTCCGCAATCACGGAGAGACTTCCCATGGAACGGCTCTGGGCCCCCTGGCGGCAGAACTTTGTGGCGGCCGGGCCGGTGCCCGATGGCGACTGCTTCCTCTGCCGCGGCCTGGCCGTCCATGCCGACCGCGAAAACCTGATCGTATGGCGGGGCGACCGGTCGTGCGTGGCGCTCAACAAGTACCCTTATAACAATGGACACCTTCTAGTGGCCCCGCTCGCCCACCGCGGCACACTCGACGACCTCGACGACGCCCAACTGCTCGACCTGCAGCAGGTCATCCGCCGGGCGATCGGGATTCTCCGCGACAAGATGAACCCTGACGGCTTCAACGTGGGGCTGAACCTGGGCCGCCCGGCCGGGGCGGGCCTGCCCGGGCACCTGCACTGGCACATTGTCCCCCGGTGGAACGGCGATACCAACTTCATGCCGGTGATAGGCGACACGAAGGTCATCTCGCAATCGCTCGAATCGCTTTACGACCTGATCGTCGGCGAATTCTGAAGTCCCTGTTTCGGTCCGGCGGCGTCGCGGCATGGGAGGAGAGATCACTCTCCCGGAGGCCCGAGCCATGGCTGATGTCGCAGACCCCTTTTGTGCCAACTGGACGTTTCCCTTCGCGACATTGCCCAGGGAAGGTCGGACGTGGTTGCAGACGGCACGCCGCCGTACTTTCGGCGCGTTCCGTGCCTCCGACCGCGACCATGCCGGTGTGGATATCATCCAACCCGTGACCACGCCGGTGTTGGCCATCTCGGCCGGCACCGTTCTCAAATTCCAGCGCAACTTCACCGACAAGAAGAACTTTGAGACCGACGCGCTCTGGGTCGATCATGATACCTACGTGATTCGCTATGGGGAGCTTCGCCCGGGCCAATCGAGAAACGGCAGCGGCAAGACTTGGAAAGTCGGCGACACCATGGAGCAGGGCCAGGTGATCGGGCAGGTCGGCTACGTGGCCCGCGATAGTCAGATGCTGCACTTCGAGATGTACTGGGGCGACTCGACCGGCAACCTCAGCGATCGCACCAACAAGATCTACAAGTACGTCTCCGGCAACAAGTACCAGCGGCGCTCCGACCTCCTGGATCCGACCGAGTACGTGAACTTGATGGCCCGCAATTCCGGCTTCTGACCCGACGAAGGACGACCGAGGCGGCAGCGTGTGTTCAGGGACATCGAAGCGGGCTTGAGGACGGCGGCGGCGGCCAGAAAACACTTGGTGAGCGGGTCATCCGCCGGGCGATCGGGATTCTTTGGAAAAAGATGATCCCCGAGGGGTTCAACGTGGGGCTAAACCTGGGCCGCCCGGCCGGGGCGGGCTCGCCCGGGCACCTGCACTGGCACATCGTCCCCCTGTGGAACGGCGACACCAACTTCATGCCGGTGATCGGCGACACGAAGGTCGTCTCGCAATCGCTCGAAGCCCTCTACTTCTTGATTGTGGGCAAATTCTGAAATTCCTGTTTCGGTCGGGCGGCGTCGCGGCATGGGAGAGCAGATCACTCTTCCGAGGGCCCGAGCCATGGCCGATGTTGTTGACCCCTTTCTGGAACTGACCGACGGTTGGACCTTCCCGCTCAAGAAGCTGTATTGCGGACGGACGTGGCTGAAGTGGGGCTGCAAGTTTGCCGCCAGCCGAAGTGACGGCAAGCGGGCCCATGCGGGGTGCGACCTGCTCTCACCACTCGGCACGCCGATCCTGGCCATCGCCGCCGGCACGGTGCTGCGCGTCGAGGCGGCGTTTACCGATAAGCCCGGATTCATCACCGACGCCCTCGTAATCGATCACGACACCTACATCATCCGCTACGGCGAGATCGAGCCGGGCAGCGCGGTCAACTCCAAGGGCAAGAAACTCAGGGCCGGCGACACGGTGGAGCAAGGCGAACAGATCGCCCGGATCGGCAACGTCGGATCGGACCGAATGCTGCACTTCGAGATCTACTACGGCGATGCCGAGGGCAAGCTGAGCAACAAGAAGAACACCGGCGACTCGGCTCTGTACTCCTATGTACCGAAGCGCAATTACCAGCGGCGATCGGACCTCATGGACCCGACCACGTTCCTCGACAAAATGGCCAACAACTCAGGGCTGTGACGGCCCGGCTGGCATGGCGCGGCCCGCCCACCGCTGCCAGGCCCGCATGACCTCGCCGGCCAGCAGAACGGTCGATGTGCCGCCGATAATCAGCCCCCACGTCTTCAAGTCGAGCGGCACGGTCCGGAAGACCGTGCCGCCGAATTGCACGAGCAGGATCTGCCCGATCAGGATCACGCCGGCGATCCCGGTGAAAAGCCAGTTGGTGTTCAGCCCGATGAAGGCCGAGCGGGTCGAGCCCAGCCGGCGGGCATTGAACAGGTTCCAGAACTGCAGCAGTACGAACACGTTGAAGAGGACGGTGCCGCCGTAGCTGGGCACGTTTTCCTCCTCGATCATCCCGCGCGCGCTCAGCCATTTGATGAGCGTGATCAGCACGGCGAGGAAGACGGCCGCGCCCAGCATGATCCACCGGCCGATCTCCGGTGTAACGATGAACGCCTTCGGGTCGCGCGGCGGCCGGCTCAGCACCGCGGGGTTGGGCGGCTCCGTGGCCAGCGCGAGCGCGGCGAACGTGTCCATGATCAGGTTGACCCAGAGCATCTGCATCACGGTGAGCGGCAGGCGGAAGCCGAGGAACGGGCCGAGGAACGCCAGCCCTAGCGCGGTGGCGTTGATGGTGAGCTGAAACACGACGAATCGCTGGATGTTCTCGTACAGCGATCGACCCCACATCACGGCGTTGACGATGCTCCGAAACGAATCATCGAGCAGAATGATGTCGCTGGCTTCCTTGGCGACCGCGCTGCCGGTCTGGCCCATCGCCAGGCCAACGTCGGCATAGTTGAGCGCGGGTCCGTCGTTCACGCCGTCGCCGGTGACGGCCACGACCTCGCCGCGCTTTTGCAGCAGGCGGACCAGCCGCAGTTTGTCGGCGGGCTTGGCGCGGGCGAGGACTTTGAGCCGGTGCGCGGCGTCGGAGGCGGCCGCGTCGTCGAGCGCGGCAAACTCCGGGCCGGTGAGCATGTTGCCGGGCGGTTCGCTGTCGCCGAGAAGGCCGATCTGCCGGCCGATCTCGCCCGCAGTCACCGCCGTGTCGCCGGTCACGATCTTGATGCCGACGCCCGCACCGCGGCAGTCGGCAATCGCGCCGGGCACTTCGTCGCGCACCGGGTCGTCGATGGCGACGAAGCCGAGCCAGGTCATCCCCCGGCCCATTTCGTCGAGGTCCGAACCCGCGGGGTCGGCGCGGAAGGCCAGGCCGAGCGTCCGCATGCCGCGCTTCTGAAACGACTGGATCTCGCCGAGGATGCGAGCCTGTTCCGCGGCCGGCAGTGTCGTCCGCGCCAGAATCACTTCCGGCGCGCCCTTGGCATGGAGGACCGGCCGGCCGAGCGCGGGCGAGTGGCCCCGCGTGGCCATGTACTTCCGCTCGGTGGTGAAGGTCCATTGGTGGGCGATGATGAACCCGGCCCGAAGCGGGCCGTAGTCGAAGCCGCGGTCGGCCAGCCACATCAGCAGCGCGCCCTCCGTGGGGTTGCCCACGGGCTGTACGGTCTCGCCGGAACGGTCGAGTTGCGCTGTCGTATTGGCAGCAACGGCCTCGGCGACAATAGCGACCGAGGCGTCGAGCGCGGTGTGGGCGACGCGCATCTCGTTGCGGGTCAGCGTGCCGGTCTTGTCGGTGCAAATCACTGTTGCCGCACCGATGGTCTCGCACGCGTGCATTCGGCGCACGAGGTTGTTGCTGGCGGCCATCTTCCGCATCGAGTACGCCAGGCTGAGCGTGACGCTCATGGCCAGGCCCTCGGGCACGGCGACGACGACGATGGTGACGGCGACCATGAAGATCTCGAGCAGGTCGCGGGCGGCGGCCGTGGTGATCCAGTCGCTTGGACGGGCCGGCCAGTAGCCGCCGAACCAGCCGATCGCGGAGCCCGCCAGTGCGACCAGCCCCGCGATTGCCAGCGAGATCAGCCAGCCGCGCGGTCCCTCCGACTTCAGCCAGGCGGGGGCAGCACTGGCGATGCCCGTCAGCTCGAATCCGTCGTACACGATCGGCAGCCAGACGCGGACGAGCGCGACGAGCGATGCCACCCCGAACACGCCGACGACGCTCCACTGTGGCGGCGAAAGAACAAGCGACCCCATGAGGATGTCGCGGACGAGCAGGGCGGCGAACGTGAGCGCGGCGACGCCGAGGCCGACGACGCCGATCCACTTGCTCAGACGCTGCAACTGCCGGTTGAGCGGCGTGTTCTCCTCGGTCTCCTCGGCGGCGGCGCGGGCGGTGCGGCCGATCTCGGTACTGTCGCCGACAGCAGTGACTTCGAACAGGCCGTGCCCGTCGACGACGGTGCAACTGCGGAGCAACCGGTCGGCCGAGTAAGCCTCGTCACCCGAGCCGTCGTTGATGTGCTTCTCGACCGGGCGCGATTCGCCGGTAAGCCGGGCTTCACTGACTTGGAGGCTCACTGCTTCAATGAGTCGGCCGTCGGCGGGAATCTCAGCGCCGGTCTCGACGAGGACCAGATCGCCGACCACGACGTCGCGGCGCGGGATGGTGGTGTAGTTACCGTCCCGCCGGACCGTGACGGGCGAATCGTCGCTCGACCGGTTGAGAATGTCGAACGCCTTGGCGGCGCGGTATTCGTTGAGGAATGCCAGGCCGGTGGCCAGCAGCACGGCGATGAGAATGCCGATACCTTCGGCGTAGTGACCTTCGGCCGCACCGACGGCGGTGGCCAGCAGAGCCGCGATCAGCAGCACGCGGATGACCGGGTCGTCGAACTTCTTGAGGTACTGGTGCCAAAGCGACTCGCGCGGAGGCGGCGTCAGGACGTTACTGCCGTGGGCGGAGCGACTGGCCGTGACTTCGGCGGGGCGGAGACCCGGACTCTGCATTCAATTCACATCCGTGAACAGGGCGGACCGGGATAGGATACGGACCCCCGGCCGGCTGACGCGCCCACTTAGCCCGCGTCGTGGCTGGTGCCGGTAACGATTTTCACGAGGGCATCGGTCGCGGCCCGGCGGACGGCCTCGGCCTTGTCGCCCTGGAGTTCTAGGAGCAGCGGCACCGCGGGCACGGCGGCGCGACCCAGTCGGCCGAGCGCCTCGGCCGCCGCCTGACGCACATCGGCGACGGCATCGCGCAGGCGGGCCTGCAGCGGGCCGGCCGCGGGGCCCGCACCGATCCGGCCCAGCGCGTCGGCC